>NZ_JAOCDF010000019.1:0-57226 GCF_029840775.1 Empedobacter sp. GD03865 | reverse complement strand
GAACTGATGACTAAAATAAAATATAAAGCTGATAAAGCAGGAATAGAGCTTATTATAGCATAAACTATAATTTTTGAGGGTGATTGTACACCCATAAGGTGAGGTTGATCACGAACACTCACTAAATGTAAACAACATATACAACGCGTGAGCTCACTTACTTTCATCAATAATTAATAGCAGATACTCTTTGGAGTTGCTAACTTTACGTAGACAAAATAGAGTTTGATTTTTAAGTCTTTATCTTTGAAATTATGAATAGTAAAGGCACTCGTTACAGCACCGAATTTAAAATAAAATAAATTTTCTTTCAAGCTGCTTCAATACAACTTACTTATTCTATCAAATCGAAAAATCACTCAATATGACAACTAAAACTAGCTTTTTGTTTATTTGATTAATTTCGAAACAATGTCATTCCGACATTAGGAGGAATCTCTAAATGTTTTTAATTCTATAAAATAAAAACCTCCGCTCAATAATTTGAGCGGAGGTTTCTTTTTACGCATATTTAGTAAAGTCTATATATCGTCAAAATCGATATTGGTAAAAGATTCAACTTGTGTTTCGTCTTTACCCACAACTTTATTTTTTGGATCAAAATCTTTTTGATGTCTTTCCGAAATCACCTCTTGGCCTTTTTGTGCAAAAACAAAATCGGTCGTTTCGTCTAACATATCTTTGAAACTTTCAAAATCTTCTTTGTACAAGTAGATTTTATGTTTTTTGTAATACACATTTCCATCGTCCTGCGTATTTTTTTTACTTTCTGTAATCGTCAAGTAATAATCACCTGCTCTTGTTTCGCGAACATCGAAAAAATAAGTTCTTCTTCCAGCCCTTAATACCTTTGAAAAGACTCCTTCTGCATCCACCTTTTCTTGGTTTTCAAAATCATTCATAAGTCTAAATAGAGTTTAATTGTTAAATGTTTCCTAACAAATCTAAAAAAAATTAAGAAAACAACAACATTTTAACCAAATATTTTCTCTTTTTTTATTAAATCTCTATGAATAAACTTAATCTAGCAGTTGTTTATTGTACAATTCATAATAATAACCATGCTTATTTAATAATTCGCTGTTCGAACCATTTTCTAAAACATGACCATCTTCTAAAACCAAAATCTGATCAGCGCGCTTTGCAGAAGACACACGATGCGTAATAATGATGGTTGTTTTACCATTAATCTCAGAAGATAAATTATTTAAGATTTGTTCTTCGGTTTCGGTATCTACAGCAGACAAACTATCATCAAAGATTAATATTTGTGGATCATTCACCAATGCACGAGCTATAGAAACACGTTGTTTTTGACCTCCAGAAAGCGTAACGCCGCGTTCACCAACAACTGTTTCGTAACGTTCTTTAAATCGATCAATATTATCATGAACAACAGCTTTCTTCGCAAAAATTTCAGCCGTTTGCTCATCTGTATCGTCAGAACCAAACAAAATATTATTGGTTAGCGAATCCGAGAAAAGGAAAGCTTCTTGCGGTACATAACCAATTTCTTCTCGAATAGATTCTACATTAATATCATGAATATTTTTATCATCAATCAAAATTTCACCAGAAGTTGGTTCCAACGAACGCGCAACTAACAAAGCAATTGTCGATTTTCCTGAACCTGTTTTTCCAAGAATCGCTAAAGTTTCACCTTTATTAATTTTGAACGAAACATTATCCAACGCTTTAATTCCTGTGTTTTCGTAGATATACGTCACATTCTTAAATTCAATTGTACCTTCTACTTCGTGATTCACTAATTGTTTTTCTTTTACATCAGTTTCGGCATTCAAAAATTCGTTGATACGAAACATCGACGCTTCTGCACGCTGTACAACCATCGTAATCCAACCCAACGAAGTAAATGGCCAAATTAACATATTTAGGTAAAGGAAAAATTGAGCAATAGAACCAATATCCATTGTTCCTTCTATATATTTTACTCCTCCCAAATACAAAATCACCAAATTACTCACTCCAACTACAACAACCATCAAAGGTCCAAAAGCAGCTTGAATTTGAGCTAAATTAAGCGCACGTTTCTGATATTCATCTGCTTCAACTTCGTATTTAGATTTTATAAATTCTTCTGAGTTGAATGATTTTATCACGCGAATCCCAGCAAAAGTATCTTGCACAGACGACGAAATCGTAGATTGTTGTTCTTGTACGCGCTTACTTTTCTTGTTAATATTTCGTGCAACATTATAAATTAACAATGATAAAATAGGCAAAGGAGCCAATGTATAAAGCGTTAATTGCTTATCAATTTGCAACATAAAATACGCAATAATCACAACTCGCGATACCAAATCAATTGGATACATAATTCCAGGGCCAAGATACATGCGTACCAATCCGACATCTTCGGTAATCCGATTCATCAAATCGCCCGTTTTGTGTTTTTTGTAAAAGGACAACGATAATTTTTGATACTTATCGTAAATCACATTTTTCAAATCGAACTCAATATAACGCGATGCTACAATGATCATTTGTCGAGTACCAACTGTCAAAACTCCTCCCAAAACTTTAAAAAAGAAAAAAGCCAAACTAGCGTACATCAAACCATCTTTCAAAAGATCGAGGTTATCTGTTCCTTCTTTCTTAAAATTTCGTAGCAATTCTTCAACTGTATTGATTGCTTCTCTAATATATGTAACGGAATAAACCTGCACCCAATTGGCACAAATCGTAAAAATGAAGCCCAAAAATATTCTCCATTTATACTTCCATAAAAATTTATTTAACTTTTGTAATGATTTCACAAAACAAAATTACATTCTTTTTTTTACCTTTGCATCAATTTATTAGACGTTATATCATTGAAATTATGTTGGGAAGAAGACAACTACGCGAAAAAGTAATGCAGAATATCTATGCTTACAATAGTTTAGGAACTGAAGGCGAAGAAAGAGCGGTCGAGAAAAATATGATGAAAAGTATCGATCAAATCTACGATTTGTACATTTATCTCCTAAATTTGATTAAAGTTCAAAAGGACATTGCAGAGCATAAAATTGAACTTGCAAAATCAAAAAACTTTCCAACCCAAGAAGATTTAAATCCAAATTTAAAATTTGTTCAGAATAAAGTATTCAAAATTATTGAACAAAATCTTGAATTAACTCGTTATTCAACTGACAACAAGTTTTTACTTTGGGATATTTATGATTCTTATCCAAACAATATCTTTAAAAATTTGACAGAAAGCGAATTGTACAAAACGTACATGAGCAGTGACAAACATTCTTTTGAGGAAGACAAAGAATTTATCTTGAACTTTTTCGTAGAATTTATTGCTGAATATGAAGATTTGCACGATTACTTAGAAGGAATTCAGATCACGTGGGCAGACGATGTACATATTGCAAATGCGATGGTACATACAACGATAAAATCGTTCCGTCAAAACAGTTCTCCGTTGATTTCTTTGTTCAAAGTTTACAAAGATTTAGATGACAAAAAATTTACTGAAGAATTATTCCGTAAAACTATTCGTCACCAAGCAGAAACTAGAAAAATCATTGACGAAAAAGCTCAAAACTGGGAATTAGATCGTATTGCGACAATCGATTTGATTATTTTGGAAATGGCTTTGACAGAATTTTTATATTTCTCAAATATTCCTGCAAAAGTTACGATTAACGAATATGTGGAATTAGCGAAAAGTTATTCAACAGAAAAATCGCGTGTTTTTGTTAACGGAATCTTAGATAAAACATTAAAAGAGTTAAAAGACAATAATAATTTACCAAAATACGGTAGAGGTTTATTATAATCACTATTTTTTCTTAATTTTGACTAAGACAAATAATTATAAAAATGAAAAGTAAATTATTTATTTTAGGTGCATTTGCATTATCATTCGCAATCAGCTCTTGTGGAGAAAAAAAAGCTAGCGACAATTTTACAGCAGAAGAAACAGCTCAACAAGCTGAAAATGTTGTAGATCCAGCTACAGCTCCAGTTTTAACATTAGCAGAAGCAAATCACGATTTTGGCGATGTAAAAGCTAACAATAAAGTAGAAACATATGTCAAGTTCAAAAACGATGGTAAATCTCCATTAGTTATTCGCGATGCGTCTGCAACTTGTGGTTGTACAGTTCCTGAATTCCCTTCTACTCCAATTGCAGTAGGAGCTACAGACTCTATCAAAGTTGTTTACACAGCTGGAAACATGAACGGAAAACAACAAAAAACAGTAACTTTAGTAACAAACACAACAAATGGTCACGAGAAATTTGACATTTCTGCAAACGTTGTTGGAGCTACTGCAAATGATCAAAATGCACAACAAGCATTTGGACAATAAGTATTAAATCGATAAAATATAAAAATGATTCAAACAATCTTTTTACAAGCTGGTGCACAAGGCGGAGGAATGTCTATGCTTTTGATGTTCGGAGGGATGTTCGTAATTATGTACTTTTTCATGATTCGTCCTCAACAAAAGAAAGCGAAACAAGAAAAACAATTTCAAACGGATATCAAACGTGGTGATCAAGTTGTAACAACTTCTGGTATTCACGGGAAAATCAACGAAATTTATGACGACGCTGTTATCATCGAAACTGGAGCTGGAAAAATTAAATTCGAAAAAGCTGCAATTTCTCGCGAATTAACTGCTGCACGTTATTCAAAAACGACTGACAAATCAGAAAAAGCAGTTGAAGAAAAAAACTAAGTTTAAGGTTAACATATATTTAACTGATTGCCGGAGGAATTATTCTTCGGCATTTTTTTAACTTCAAACCATGAAAAACAACCAACCTTTTGTAGCAGGAATTACTGGCGGAATAGGCTCTGGCAAAAGTACAGCAGCAAAATTCTTCGAAGAATTAGGTATTCCGGTATATAATTCTGACACAAGAGCCAAAACGATTCAAAATGAAAACTCTGAAGTAAAAGTTAAAATTATTGCAGCTTTTGGTGAAGAAGCTTACAATGAAAATGGTTTGAATAAACCATATCTATCAAAACAAGTTTTTCAGAATAATGAAAAATTGAAGCTATTAAATTCAATTGTTCATCCAGCAGTTTTCCAAGATTTTGAAAATTGGAAAAAAGCTCAAAAATCGGATATTGTGATGAAAGAAGCTGCTATTTTAATAGAAAGTGGAAGTTACAAAGATTGCGATGTTGTGATAAGTGTAGTGGTTGATCTGGAAACGAGAATTGCACGAACTATAGAAAGAGATGGTTTATCACGAGAAGAAATTCTTGCAAGAATAAACAATCAGATTTCGGACGAAGAACGAATCGCTAAATCAGATTTTATCATTGATAATAATGGCGATTTAGCTCACTTGAAAAATGAAGTGGAAGAAACGTTTATCAAAATCAAAAAAATGATTTAATCGTCCAAACTTTAACAAAAAGATAGAAATTAGAAAAGATTAAACTATTTTTAATCATTCAATAAAAAATAAATGAAAAAAGGATTTTATAAAATCTTAATCGTTATCATGAGTGTTGCCCTTATAGGATTGATAATCATTCAATTCTATTGGCTAAACTTAACAATTCAGAATGGTACAGACAGTTTTAACAACAACGTGTACCAAGCGATGAATTATACAACTGAAAAAATAAATAAAAACGAATTAGAACGCTATTATAAGAAATTCAATAATATACAATCAGATTTAAAGTCAAATAAAGATAAACCGCAAGTTGTAACCAATCAAGTCATCAAAGATTCGCTTGGTGTAACGTATGCTTATGTAACGCGTTATGTGGTCGAAAAATCGATGTTGCCGTCATCTGGAAAATACAATGATAGTTTGACGAAAGCGAATATTTATTCGCAGGAGCGAGTTTTCAAGATAGACAAAGATTCTTCTGCTAGAGGAATTCCGAATCTGAATCTGAATTTTGAGCACGCTTTACAAGACGGAACATTTACGCTGGAAAGCGCTGCGCGTTGGGATGCAGGCTCTACGCCGATCGACAAACGTGTGAATTATGCAATGTTAGATTCGATTTTGAAAAACGAATTACGTAACAGAGGAATTCATCAAGCAATGCCAATTTTGGCAGTTTTGAAAAAAGATTCGACAGAAACAAATGTCAAATCAAAAGATTTTGATCGCAATAAAATCGAATTTATGGTTCCGCTATTTTTGGACAGAAAGGATCATATCGAATATTATTTGGCAGCAAATTTTGTTAACCGAAATTTAGCCATTGTTGCGCCAACAGTTCCAGTTATTTCATTGACATTTATCTTAACCATGATTATTATTACGGTTTTCTCATTGTCAATTTATTACATGCAATTGCAACGCAAGAGTTCGGAAATTAAGACTGATTTTATCAATAATATGACGCACGAATTCAAAACGCCTATTGCAACCATTAATATTGCGTCTGATGCATTGCGTAACGAAAAAATATTTACTGATCCTGAAAAGGTGAAATATTATGCAGATTTGATCAAACAAGAGAACAAACGTATGAATGCTCACGTTGAGATGGTCTTACGAATGTCAAAGCTTGATCGCAATCAAATGGATATGAATTTTCAGGAAGTAAATTTGAATGGCATTGTACAAAAAAGTGTTGAGCCGATAAGATTTATTGTAGAAGAAAGAAATGGTACAATATTTGAAGAATACAATGCAGAACAATCATTTGTAAAAGGAGATCCGTTCCATTTAGAGAATATCGTTATTAATGTATTGGATAATGCTCGAAAATACTCTCCAAACACACCGGAGATTAGAGTAAAAACATACAACAAAGACAACAATTTTTTAATTGAAATTTCTGATAAAGGAATGGGAATGCCGCAAAACGTTCTGAAAAAAATATTTGAACAATTTTATAGAGAAGAAACGGGAAATATACACAATGTAAAAGGTCATGGACTTGGGTTGGCTTATGTCAAAAAAATCGTTCAGCTTCACGGTGGACAAGTTTGGGCAGAAAGTTCAGCAGGAAAAGGAAGTACTTTTTTCATTAAAATTCCTCTAAAATCATAGATCAATGAGTGATAAACAACGATTACTTTTAGTAGAAGATGATCCAAGCTTCGGAAGTGTATTAAAGGATTATTTGGTTATAAACGATTTTGACGTAACGCACGCAATCGATGGTGAAGACGGTCTTGCCAAATTTAAAGAAAGTGATTATGATCTATGCATCCTTGATGTAATGATGCCTAAAAAAGATGGTTTTACATTAGGAAAAGAGATCAAAGAACTAAAAAGTGAACAACCAATTATATTTTTAACAGCGAAAAACATGCGCGAGGATGTTTTGAATGGTTACAAAATTGGAGCAGACGACTATGTCTTAAAACCATTTGATTCAGAAGTTTTATTGTACAAAATAAAAGCTGTTTTACAACGTAATTCTGGTGAAGAAGAAAAATTTGAACAAGAAGATTTCAAAATTGGTAAATTCACGTTCAATGCAAAATTGAGACAATTAATTTACGATGGTAAATCACAAAAATTATCGCCAAAAGAAAACGAATTGTTACGTTTATTGGCTGTATATAAAAACGATTTAATGCCACGTGAAATTGCCTTAACACGCATTTGGCATGATGACAACTATTTTACATCACGTTCAATGGACGTTTACATCGCAAAACTACGAAAATATCTAAAGAAAGATCCTGCAGTAGAAATCGTGAATATTCACGGCGAAGGATTCAGATTATTGGTACAAGAATAATCCATCATTACTAAAAATATAAAACCTCAACTTATCGTTGAGGTTTTTTTTATGTGATTTAGTTTAATGATCTACTTTAGCACCTAAATTTCTATATTGTGCTCTAAATTTTTCTGCCCATTTATACCACTCCTCATATTGTGCATCAGGATGATTTTCTTTATCTAAAAAAGATTTGATATAATCATCTGAAAAATCTTTTGGATAATTTTGCATGGCGTCAAACTTGTTGTTTAACCAAGCTTCGTTTAAGATAAAATTCATTCGATTCACATCAAAAATATTTTTCTCAAATTCATGATAAGAACCTGTTGCAGAAGATTTGAAGGTGGTTTTTAGAACTTCTTGATTTGTTCGCGCAAAAACTGCTTTTTTGTTATCATTGTACCAAGCAGCTGCATTTCTTAATTGTTGCTTTTCATCGACTTTTCCTTTGGCATCTGCCCAAATTGCTAACCAATATTCTTTTTGATATAAGCCCATTAAAATTGAGTTTAAAGACCAATATTTCCGTTTAGTTTTATTATCAACCAATCCTAATTTATATAAAACTGTAAAGAATTTGTATTTGTTGTACATAAACATATCCATGATGAATTTGTTTGAAGTAAATAATTTTTGAGGTTGAGCTTGATTTAGGTCATCTGATAATTTATCTATTATCAAATTTTTGTCATCCGAATAATTTCCTAACCAACCCAACTTTAATAACGGAATAGAAAAAGATTTCATTTCGTTTACAACCTCATCGATATTGATTGGATCGGAAAACCACACATCATCTTCCGTTACCAAAACATAATCTGACGAAGATTTAACCTCATTATACCATAAATCTGTTGGTATTGTAAAGCCGTCAATTTTATCACCTTTTGTTATATTTTCTTCAATCGCTTTTATTTTATCTTGATATTGACTCGAAGTAATAATTTTAGCATTTGGAAATTTTGATTTAATAACTTCTAAATACTTTTTTGGCGTACCATCATCCAAAATTTTAATTTCAAAATTACCTTTTACACAAGTATAAATTGATCGTAAACATCGATCTAAATAATAGGGACGATTGAAGGATTTTATAATTATGGTGATCATAAAAATTTTCGTTTTAATTTTTTAAAGAACGTATTTTCTTGATCAAAAATAAAGCGAGGTAAATTTTCTATTGATTCAACTTTTTTACCATATAAAACCGAAATATTTCTTCTTTTACAAGTAGTTAATAAAACAATATGCCAATTTTTATTCAATTTATCTTTCTTAGATTTATCTTGAGAAACACCTTTATCATGAATGCGGTATAAGTACTGGAAAGAATCAATAAAGTAAAACTCGCCTAACTCGTATAATTTCATGTATAAATCTTGATCAACTGCAGAAGTTAAATTTGAATCAATTCCCTGTGTTTGATCATAAATCTCTTTCTTGAACGTAAAAAAATGAGCCACTTCAAAATTAATATTAAAAAACGTTTTATGATTATTTTTTATCTTTTTTGTAAAGTTAAACTCACCCTTTTCTTGTGAAAATTCATCAATTAATTTAATTTTAGAATATGTTGAAATGATGTCTGCATTATTTTTGTACGCATCCATAACATCTTCCAATGCATTAGCCACAATCCTATCATCAGGATCCACAAATCCACAAATATCACCACTTGCTTCCTCAACGCATCTTCTTTTGGTATACCCAACTTTTTTGTTTGCTGAATTACGGAATAATTTAATTTTATCATCCTGCTTCGATAATTCCACGAGTTTTTCATAAGATCCATCGTTAGAACAATCATCTACAATTATCATTTCATAATCGAGATAAGTTTGATTTAGAATAGATTGATAACATTCTTGGAAATAATTCCAATTGTTATAATGAGCGATTAAAACAGAGAATTTCATATTACAACAGCTTTACTAATTGTTCTTGCTTATTCACAATAATAGAATTTGATGGAACATCTTTATGAATAACACATCCTGCACCTATTATTACATTATCTCCAATCGTAACATCTTTTAATATTACAACATTTGCTCCAGTCCAAACATTATTACCTATTTTAATAAAACCAATATTAAAATCTGTTTTAGAAACTGAAAATGGTTCTTTTGTATACTGATGATTATGATCAAACAATTTCATCCCTTCTCCTAAAATACAATTTTCTCCAATTGTTATTTCTCCTAAACACGAAATCGTAGCTCTTGTGATGTATGTATTTTTACCTATTGAAAGTTTAGCTTCTTTCTTTACTGTCAAATAATTTGATTCATTAATAGTTACATTTTCTTCTATGTTGATATGAGCTGATGAAGAAATGTCATAAAAATTATTAATTCCCAATTTAAAATCATTTGAAATTCTAGATTTAGAATTTTGTTTGAAAAGCTTTAAAGCTTCATTCTTTTTAGCTTTATTTATTAATTTATCTAAGGTCAAAAATATTTTATTCAACATAGTTTCAGGTTTATTTTTACAAATATAATAAGTTGTATTTTAACACTTAATAATTAATATATATTATTAAATTTGTTTTCCAAAATAAATTTATCAAAATCTAATACTTTGATTTCAAATTTCCCTCTTATTAGCATAAATATTCCTATTTTCAAATGTGAAGATTATATTTTTAGATGTTTAGAATCTGTTAAAAATCAAACTTATCAAAACATCGAGATTATTCTGGTTAATGATTGTACACCTGATGATAGTATCTCGATCATTGAAGAATATATGACCTTAAATAAGGAATTGAACATTCAATTACATCATCTAACTACGAATCAAGGCTTGTCTGTGGTTCGTAATACAGGAATTGAAAAGTCGACTGGAAAATTTATCTATTTCTTGGACAGCGATGATGATATAGAATCAAATTGCATTGAATTATTGGTAAATAATCAACTCCAAACTAATAGTCAAATGGTTATTGCTCAAAATCGTTGGATGAATACATTCGATAATACGACGAAAGATTTTGGTTTTCCTACAAGATCTAAATTAAAAATTTACGATTCAAATTCGAGTATTTTTAAAGCTTATTGTAGTAAAATGTTCCCAATAACTTCATGGAACAAATTAATTGATTTAGAGTTTATTAAAAAAAATAACATTTATTTTGTTCCAGGTTTATATGCACAAGATGAATTATGGATGTTTCATTGTATGGAAAAAATAGAAACTTTGTCGATTATTGATGACATTACGTATAATTACTATTTACATGCGAATTCTGTTATCTTTAATCGAACAAAAAGAAACTCAGAAAATCATCAAACAATCTTAGAGTGGATTGTAAAATCATATAATAATACAGATGATACCGAACGAAAAAAATTGATAAGAGGCTGGATTTTGAATTTCAAGACTACAATTATTCAAATGCAATGGAAGGTTTTGAAAGATGAAACTTATTTTAAAACAAACTATAATCGCATGAAAAAGGCACCTAGCCTATTACTTTCTGATTATTTAAGTGATGATTTTACTAAACAACAAAAAAAGGAAAATCTATTGCTAAATCTTCCTACAAATCTTGGATTTAAAATTTTTAAGAAACGTTATGAGGGGTGATTATTGGTAGTTTGTTAACTCTGGTAAAACAGTGTTGTCGTGAATTAATTTATTATTATATTTTAAATTTAATGGACACATAATCTGAGTTGAAACTTCAAGTAAAGAAAAAGGATACCCTTTATTTCTTCCTTTCATATCTCCTGGATTCATTTTTAATTGTTCTAATTTTTCGTCCATTCTCTTTTCCAATTCAATATACCATTCTGAAGTAAATTTAGTATTACTTTTGTTGATATATGCACCTGTCCCTAGACATAATTTATAATAATATCTTAAATCATTATCTATATTTTTGCCCTGTCCTTTACTTAAACTTAATCTATTGAACTGTGTATAAGCTAAAAGCCATTTATCAGAGTTAATTATCCTATCAAACGAATCACTCCATGAGTTTTTAATTGACTTTATATCACAATATCCTCCTCCATAAAAATGTGCAAAATAGCAACGTAAATAATCTGATTTATGATTTAATGATAAATAATCATATCCCTCGTGTAGAGGATATTCTGGTAAGATATACTCATGTAAATTCTGAGGAGTAATTAATTTCACTTCAACGCCAGAATGATCGACCAATGATTGATAACCTTTTTTCCTATTTTCAGACATTTCATTCTCACCTGTCCAAAAACAATATATAACACGATCTACTTTTGATTCAAAATTTGGAAATGGTTCATAATCATTTTGTAAAAAAAGACCAGGATATCTATTTTTATCATATTTATATTTAAAAATTTCTTGTCTTTTAACCCTCCAAAACTCTCTTAAACTATATAATTTCGAATAAATTGTCCCTAAATATTTCTGAGACAAAAAACTAATTCTGTTTCTAATTTCGTTCATTATACTATTTTTTTATATTACCAGTAACACCCTCCTTCTACTTTATCAAATCCTTTCGGCTTTTCGTCGGCATATACCCATCCATTTCCTCTCAATGAGGTATAATGCTCCCATTCTTCCCAACGTTTACCTTTTATTCCGAATAAAAGTTGAGTAACCCCTCCTAAATGAATTGCTTGTTTTCCTTTATTTTTTATATAACTTGCCAATGGAAAACCATAAGCACCACATCCCAAAATTGCTATATCAAAATCGGTTTGATCTATCTGTTTTTTCATAAATTCTAAAGCTTCAAACCAATTTTCAAAATCAGATTTCTCATCAGCAATTGACTGAACAGCTTTAATCGTTATTAACTCAAATTCAGGTAAAACATTTTTATTTTTGTATATATTTTCTCTATTCTTATACTGATTAATGATAGTTTGTTCAAAGGGATGAATAACTAAAACTTTTTTTCCTTCTAATGCTTTTGTCCAAGGATTTGTAAAAAACCAAGGTTCTAATTCTCTAATATTACATAAATGAGTATTTGATGGAATTGTAGGTACATATTCTTCTAACTCATTCCAAACTCCTAAAATATCTAAATTCTTAGCATCTTCTAAATAAAGGTTTATAAATTTTTCTAATAAATTTTTATCATTTGGAAAAAAGCCAGACAATTTACAAAGGTTATCTAAGTATTTTGATGAACTTTTCCAATTCAACCCAATATTTCCTATTAAATATTTGTAGATACCTTTAAGATCGTTATTAATTTCTTTTTGGACTATATGATTCACTATAGCCTTAGATTCTGTACTTCCAAGACGAGCAATCATAAATGGTTTCCTTGATTCGATTAATGTATAAATTAAATCATTTGTCTGTCTGTTTTTTTCTTTTATTTTATAATAAGAAAAAAACTTACTATTACGCTTTAGAAAAAATGGTCTTGTTCTTTTTCCTAATCGAAACAGATAATGAAAATTGTTATCAGTGATCATTTTTATGAGCTAAAATTTTTATAAAATCACTTAAATCTAAAACATTAAACATTAGATATAAATATTTTAGATTATATTGAACATTTGTTCGATAAACAGGTCGATAATTTCTATATAACATCTTACACATTTCCAATTTAGTTATGTAATCAAAACTATCCGCATATTTATCTAATAGATAATACATATAATCTGCATTACCTTTCATTTTTCTAACTTTCAATTTAGTATCTCTTCTATTACCTGAAATATTAATATCCGATCTTCTAAATGTCATATATTCATCTCTAATCATATAGATTCTAGAAAACTCTGAAAATTCTAAAAGAGCGATTGCATCAGAGCCAAATGCTAATTCTATATTTCTAAATTTATATTTTAAATATTTATCTTTTCTAAAAATATTTTCACTTAAAGTACTAAAAGCTTCATTAAAAAATAATTTTTTAAAAAAAACTGTTGAAGATTCTATTTTTTCATATTGATAAGGTCCTTGTACAACATTACCTTTTGTATCTATTACCTTGCAATTGTATTTAACAACTGTTATGTTTGATTGAATTACTTCAGGTAAATTTAAATAAAACTTATCAATGTAATTTTCTGTTAGGATATCATCATCACAAAGCAACATAATCCATTCCTCATTTTCAGTAAGGTCATCAATACACCTTTCCCACTGCTTAGTCAGGTATTTTCCTCCAATGTTTGTATCATATCTTTTATATTTTGTAATGATACTTGAGTATTTATCAATCAATTCAGAAGGATTTTCAGTACTTGAATCGTCTCCTATATACAGATTAAAATTTTGATTTGATTGATTTTGCAAAGAAATCAATGTCTCTTCAAAATAAGTTAATTTATAATACGGGATAACTATTGCTAATTTAATCTCTGACATAATACTTTTTAATTAAATTGTTCAAATACACTTCTTTATCTTGAATAGAAAATTGATACTGCAATTCATGAATATCAATCGAATAATGTTCCCCTTTATTTTCCATTAACTTCATCGCAGGTTTTTGTAGTATTTCCTCGAAGGCTTCTACTATTTCTGGTATAAAGTAATTTTCGGCATAAGCCACATTCACAATTCTATTCCAACGGTTAGACTGAATGTATTGAAGCGCAATATCCTTAACATCTTCTACATCAATTAGATTACGTGTTGCATGTTGGTGCACATTCAATTGTTGATTCGTTATAATTTGGCGATAAAGATAATTCATCAACAAATTAGGGTTTCCTCCTATTCCAACCGCATTACTAATTCTAAGAATAAGATAATTGGCTGTATTTTGTTTGATTACTTCTTCGATATGCAACTTATGCAGCACATACGGACTGTTATATTTAGAAGAATCATAAATGGAACATGTACTAAAATAAACAAACAATTTGTTTGAATATTTTGCCATTGTCTCCTCAACTAAATTTTGTTCGCGTAAAAACTCTTCTTCCCTTGTTTCTGAAGAATTAGAAACTCCAGAAGCAAAAAAAACAACATCATCTCTATCGCTATCAAGAAACTGAGAAGCAATTAACCCTTTACCAATAATCATAATAAATGATCTAAAATAAGTTGTGATGCATTTCCATTTCCAAAAGGATTAATAAAATTATTATTTCCTTTTTGTAATTCGTTGTAAAATTCATCTTTTATCATTTGCTTATTTGCACCAACTAATACACCACATCCACATGCTAAAACTTCTGGTCGCTCGGTTTCTTCTCGCAGTATAATAACTCTTTTCTGTAGAGTTGGGGCTTCTTCTTGGATTCCACCAGAATCAGAAATAATTAGTAGTGATTTTGCCATTAATTTTACCGCCTCTATATAGTTCAGTGGTTCTATAAATTTTATATTTTGTGGAACATCATCAAATGTTTTGAAAATAAACTCTCTCGTTTTTGGATTAGGGTGTAAACTCCAATAAAATGTAATCAAAGGATTCTCAATCGCCAATTCTTTTATAGCCTCGCAAATAAAAAACATATTTTCACTAATATTTTCTCTTCTATGTGCTGTAATAAAAACGGTAGCTTCTTTTTCTAAAGATATAGCCTCTTTTTTTAAGACGTGGCTTAATAAATCAATAATTGTATTTCCTGTAAGTATAATTTTATCTTCAGAAATATTCTCTTTTAATAAATTATTTTTAGCAAGTTCTGTTGGTGCAAAATTTATTTTACTTGTCAACGAAACTACTCTACGGTTATACTCTTCTGGAAAAGGAAAACAAATATCATCTGTTCTTAATCCTGCTTCTACATGATAAAATTCTTTTTTTTCTAAAAATGCAACCATTGATGAAGCAAGAACAGTAAATGTATCTCCTTGAGCAATTATTTTTTCTATTGCATTCGATTTTACAATCTCAGCAATACCATCTATTAATTTTGCTAATAAATTAGAATTTGAATACTCATTTGATTGGGATTTAAGAAAATAATCTGGCTTAAAATCAAATAATTCTTCCATTTCTGTCAAAATGTTGGTATGTTGACCCGTGTTTATTGTAATAAACTGCAATCTTCTTTTCTTTGCTTCAAGTAAAATTGGATATACTTTCAGAAATTCAGGTCGAGTTCCATAGATTAAGGCTATCATTTTAGTTCAGTTGGTTTTAAATCGTATTAATATTATCCGTTGTGCTTTTTTTTTGTTTATTTTATCAATAAAACTGTCATTTCGAGTGGAATTCTGAAAGAATTTTGTGTCGAGAAAAAAGTTATTGAAGATAAAATTCTATGCTCGATTAATTTTCTACATTTTATTTCGATAAATCACTCGAATTCACGAATTTTAATTCAAAATGCACAACTGGTTAAATATAAGTAAAATTAATAGAATCTTTAGTAAAGGTTATTCTTATGACCTTATCATCTCTTACTAAAAAGATTTTTTAGCACATAGTTAACAATCATACGAAATGGAATTTGATTCAGAACCTGTTCTACTTCTATCATCTTATGATTGTAAATTACATTATGCACTTCCTTTTTCCCATTTTTTAGTTCAGCAAACTCTCTTGTTTTATAATAAGCATGTACATAATCTTTGAATGGATTTGGATAATCTCTATCATGCCATGTTCCGACAAAATGATGAGTTGCATAATTTTTAGGTAAATCTAAACAGAAATAAGTAGATGGGTAAATTACAATTCCATCTTTTCCTTCTTGGTATTCATCTCTATCAGGGTCAATTCCATATTCTTTCACTAATAAATCAGATACAAAAACGGTATTAGTCGTTAAGTCGAAACTTGTTTTTTCATCATAAAAATCAATTACTCGTTTTGCCCAAGGATGTCCTTTTTCTGTTGCCCAAAGTGCTGTAAAAGGTGAACCTTTAATCTCAAAACCAGAAAATGCACGATGAATTAAAAATTCATCCAACGAAAACTTTACCTCAACATCAATATCCATATAAATACCTCCATATTGATACAAAGCTAATGCTCGTGAATAATCAGAAACAAATGCCCACTTTTTATTCTCTGCAGCTAATCTAACATATTCACAACAATTGATATCGAAGTTAGTTTCATTCCATTCCATAATTTTGTAATCAGGAAGGGCTTTTTTCCAACTTTCAAGACAGATATAAAAAGATGCTGGTTTAGGATTACCTCCAAACCAACAGTAATGGATTATTTTTGGGATCATTTTTATTATTTTATATATTTAGAAAAGATTTTTAGTATTCTATTTTTTAAAAATAAAAATTTCAATCGTGTACTTTTCACTTTCATTAATTTGTTAAAAAAAGATTTGTTAAAAACACTTTCGTAATCCCAGTAAGATTCCATCTCATTCAATCTATCTACTAAATTATAGGAAGTTGTATTAGTTTTTTCTAAATGAGACAACGCGGCTCCCTTTGGATTATTATAAAGTAAATTTCTGAAATTACTTGTTAAACCATCATTTAAATATTCAGATTCAACAATTGAAAAATTAAAATAAATTAATTTATATATTTGGAATATACGATTATATACAACTGATTCTTTAATAAATTTTTCATTTTCAAATTGAGGATATTTATATTTTTGATGAACATGATGTAGAAACACTAAAGAAAATTCTCCAAATATCCCATATTTAGATAACATTTCGTATGGAGTAGAGACAATAGTAGTGTAAGGTATTTCCTTATTTACTTGGTAGTTATCTCTCGATTTCTGTTTATGAGGAAAAGCTAAACATATTATTTGTTCATTTTCATCTATATGACACAAATTTCGTGTAATTAAATCAATACCATTCAAAAGAAGGATATCATCACTATCTACCGTAACAAAGTATTTCGTAGCTATATGATCTAATGCTGTATTTATGGCGATATGCTTCCCTTGATTATTTTGATACAAATAGCTAATTTTAAAATCCGCTTTCAAAATAAACTTATTAACTAATTCATTTGTATTGTCCGTACTACCATCGTCAACAATCAACCATTCGAAATCTTTATTTGATTGATTCAATAAACTTTCAAATAATTGAGGTAAAATATATGCTCTATTATATGTAGGAGTAAAAACTGTTATCATATTGAGTTAATAATAGCTAAAAATTGTTGCTTAATAATATTGTCATTGTGTAGTTTTAAAAATTCTACTGGATTTTTATTCAAATCCAATTTTTCTAAATCTAGAGCTTGATTATAGTTTGTTTTTAAAACAATATCATTCATAAGATGTAACCACTCAGTAATATTCCCAGTTTCAAATCCAATTATTTTTTTACCATATTGATTGGCTAGTACTACATTACCAGAATTTAAAATTTTATATCTAGGTAAAAATATAATATTAGACGCTGAAAAATAATTTGATAATATATCAGGTTGTATAAATTTATTTGGCCCAATTATTATTTTTTTAAAATATTTTAAATAAGAATAATATATTTTTTGCTTAAAATACCCTAAAGAAAATCGCTTTATAGGTTGTTGATATGAAAGTTTTTGAATTACTAAGACTTTATTTTTTAACTCTATTAAATTAAATATTTTTTTAACTAATTCATACTCTCCCTCCTCTCTAATACCACCAGGAACAAATATGATTCTTGAATTTTGAGGGAAATTCATCACTTTTCGAGCTTCTAAAATATTTTGTTTAAAATTAAATTTTTTAAACAAAGGATGATATAATAAAAAATGTTTAATTGGTAGATTACTGTATCTATCTTCATACATTTTTTTTGAATACTCTCCTAAATGTGCTAAAATATCAGATTTTGAATAACATATATCAAAAATAATATCTCTTTCTTTTGTTCTTGAATGGTGGGCATATTCATCATGTACTAATGATATTACTTTTGTACCCCTATCCTTGTAAAAATCAATCCGATCATTTAATTTATCTAAATCTTTTTTATTTAAATCTTTACGCCAATTAAATAAATATTCAGGCCAGTTAATTACTACAAAATCATATTCATTTATTGGATTCCAAAATTCAGATAAAGATTTACTTACTTCATAATCTTCAATACTTTCAACAATTTCCACAAGTCTTTCAACATATTCATTATCATTTTTGATAAGATCATATGCAAATAATATCTTTATCATAATTCGATATATTTACTCCAAAAAGCTTTATTTTTATGCCAAGCATGACATCCAAAAGGTAAAAGACCTTGATTTAATCGTATACCTATATCAGCACCTGAATCTAATCCAAATTTAGTCGACATTTTATATTTTGGTTTTTTTATATTCTTTGCTTCAAAACTCCAAAAGACATCTTCATTAAATAATGCCATTGGATCATTACTTTCTTTGAATTTATTAATTATTTTAGGATTAGTATGTTGAAGAGTATAAATAAATTTATTAATTTTTCTCAATGAAAATCCTCCGTTTCCTACTTGATATACTAAAATATCTTTATTGAAATACTTATTCATTTTCAAATTGAAAAACCTTCTAATTAAAAACTTTAATTTTTCGCTTCGAGTTTTTATGTAGTAAGATTTCTCTAACCACGGAGCACCTATATAGTCAAATCCTTTATTACACCAAAATGCAAGTTCATCTCTAAATACGTAACAATCTAGCTGGTAAACTAACATATAAGCAAAAGATTCGAAACGTCTATAAAAATCTAAAGATAGCATTAACTTATTATAACCTGAGATATTTTCGAAAAATATTGCATCAAAATATTCTACCTCAATACTTTTCTGTAAGATACTTTCGTAAGATGAGGTATTCAAACCCACAGGCGCTACAAATTTAATTGTATGATTCCCTAGTATTTTAAAACATTGCTTTAATGAAATAACCTCTTCAGCTGTTAATTGAATTTTATAGATCGGAATTATTATTATTTGTTTTTTCATAAACCTTTTTAATAAAATCTAAATAAACACCTTAATTTTTATTACTCATCCCAAAACTATTTCAATATTTAAGCTCAACTTTTTGAATTAAACATTTTTTTAAAATCTTCAAAAGAAATAAGGTTTAAACTTTCTTTTCTAAATTTTTCAAAAATTTTATATTCAAAAAAAGGATTATAAACATTTGTAGGTTCTCCCATTTTTTTTGTTTTTGAAATAATTCCAACTCCCCAATCAGTATCAATACAACATGATGAGATATCATTTCTTAATCTATTTTTAAAAAAACTTTTCCAGGTTGTTCCATTCCAAAATCCTTTTGATGGTGATAATTTAAAATCATAATTTTCAGAAGCGTGAAACTCAGTTGGTGGATTACAATCGTGCATTATTATAAACCCATCATCTTTTAGATATCTTAATGAATTATAAATATCTTTTTCAACTTGTTCAGCCAAATGTAATCCATCTATAAATATTACATCAAATCTTATATTTTTATCTAAAAAAGTATTATTATCCAATCCATCAAAAAAAATATCACTTGTTACTTTAAAATCAACATCATTTAATTCATCTTCAAATCCAGGGTCTACACTGTATTTAATATCAGAATTAATTAAATTAAAATTATCTTCTCTTCTTCTTACACCTATTTCTAAATAAGTCGTAGGTTGATCAAATTGAGATAAAATAAAATTAATTATATCGGTTCTTTTATATAATTTGGATAATTCTGAATTTGTTAAAAATTCCGTATTCTTATAAAATTCATTTTCCAGATATTTTTCTGCTAAATGTATTTTAAATAGTTCTGCATTATTAATAACTATTTGATTTGATTTTATAAATTTTAATTTCATTATTTCCAATTAGATTTATTATATACAATTCCATGATTATAACTACCATGTATTAAAAAAGGTGATTTTGTATCAATTACTTCAAAATGACATACATTGTTAATTTCATCATATCTTTTTAATTTTGGTATATGAATAAATAATGTTAAATTATAGTTTCCTACAGCTAAAAATTTAGATTCAATTTCTAGCACATATCTATCTTTATCTTTTATAATATTAGTTTCTGAAGAAAAAATTCTATTTTCAAATAAATCATTTACTGTAATAAATAATTTACTATCAGTTATAATAGATAAATTTTCAATATTAACTTCAATTATTATTTTATCATCGTAATCAAAAATAGCTGTTGGTATATTTAATTCATTAAGAATCTTAACTTCTTTAAAATAAATTAATTCATTTCTCTGAACTTTTGTTTTAAAAACAGAGTTCTTGTTGTTAAAATCACTTAAATAAATATTTATTATTTCTTCAATTTCACCTGTTTGAGAAATTAATCCATTTTTCATATAAATACCATAATTACATAACTGCTTTACTGAAGAAATATTATGACTAACAAAAAGAACTGTTCTACCTTCTCCTTTGGTTACATCACCCATTTTTCCTAAACATTTCTTTTGAAACTCGGCATCACCAACGGCAAGCACCTCATCAACTATCAGAATTTCAGACTCTAAATGTGCTGCAACAGCAAATGCTAAACGAACATACATTCCTGATGAATAACGTTTAACAGGAGTGTCAATATAACGTTCTACACCTGCGAAATCTACAATTTCATCAAATTTGCGGGTGATTTCTTTTCGTGTCATTCCAAGAATAGCACCGTTCAAATAAATATTTTCACGACCCGTCATTTCTGGGTGAAAGCCAGTACCCACTTCTAACAACGAAGCGATACGACCTTTGTATTTTATAGCCCCTGTTGTTGGCTTTGTAACTCGCGAAAGAAGTTTCAATAAGGTTGATTTACCTGCTCCATTACGACCAATAATTCCGACAGCCTGTCCTTGCTCTACTTGAAAATTAATATCTTTTAAAGCCCAAACGTAATCCGAATCTCCTTTTTGAGTACGATCATTGGTTTCTCCAATTTTAAGATAAGGATCTTCCTTTCCTTGAATAGAAGCAAACCATCTTTTTATATCATGTTGCAATGTTCCTGTTCCTACTTCTCCTAAACGATACTGTTTTGAAACATTTTCAACATCTAAAACTATATTTTTTGACATAATTAAATTCTAAAAAAATTAAACAGTATCCATAAATGATTTTTCAACTTTATTGAAAATTAATGTTCCAATAACTAAAAGTACAAAAATCACCAATGTTGAGTAACCTAATAAACCAATTGTAAAATCTCCTTTTCCTAAAAATCCATATTTGAAACATTCAAATATTCCCGTTAGAGGATTTAGTTCTACCAACCATCTGTATTTATCAGGAAAAGATGATAAGGGCATAATGACCGGTGTTGCGTACATAGCTAATGAAACTCCAAAACCTAATAACATATTCACATCTTGATATTTCGTTGTCAAAGATGATAAAATCATTCCTGTTCCTAGTGCAAATGCAGCCATTAAAATAATTAAAAATGGTGTTGCTAATAACCACATATTTGGTTCTATAGATGCACCAGTAAAATAATAATACAACACAACTATAATAAATAATGTGAACTGAACACCGAATCGCATTAAGTTAGACGTTACAACAGAAAGCGGCATGACCAAACGAGGAAAGTAGACTTTTCCAAAAATAGAAGCATTCCCTCTAAATACTGAAGCTGTTCCTGTAAGACAAGAAGAAAAATAATTCCAAAGTATATTTCCTGCTAAATAAAAAGCAAACATTGGAGTCCCATCAGTTGATAAACCTGCCACTCTTCCAAAAATAATAACAAACATTACTGTTGTAAGAATCGGATTGATAAAAAACCAAATTGGTCCTAAGATGGTTTGTTTAAAAGACGTAATAAAATCACGCTTCACCAACATATAAACCAAATCTCGGTAACGCCAAACTTCTTTTAAATTTAAAGAAAATAAACTATTTTTTGAAGTAATTACATTAGACCAACTTTGATTTGTTTCTGAGTTTAAACTCATAAAATAAATAAATTTAGGTTGTTTAAAATTTTTAGGTTCTTTTTCCAAAACCTAAAACTATTTAATTATATTGTTTTTCGTAATAATTTTGGTAATCTCCAGATGTTACATTGTCTAGCCATTCTTTGTTTGATAAAAACCAATCAATTGTTAGACTCAAACCTTGCTCAAACGTCACACTTGGTTTCCAGCCTAATTCTTCGTTGATTTTAGTCGCATCAATTGCATAACGCAAATCGTGTCCTGGACGATCTTTCACAAATGTGATTAATTGTTCTGAAGTTCCTGCTTCTTTCCCTAATTTTTCATCCATTTGCTTGCACAATTCTTTCACCAAATCGATGTTTTTCCATTCGTTGAAACCTCCTACATTGTAAGAACCTCCATTTTTCCCTTCATGGAAAACTAAATCAATCGCTTTGGCATGATCGATCACAAATAACCAATCGCGTGTATATTTTCCATCTCCGTAAATTGGAAGTGGATTTCCGTTCAAAATATTATGAATACATAACGGAATCAATTTTTCTGGAAAATGATTTGGTCCGTAATTATTTGAACAATTTGTCATCACAATTGGTAAACCGTACGTATCATGATAAGCTCTCACAAAATGATCTGAAGATGCTTTTGAAGCCGAATATGGCGAATGCGGATCATAAGAAGTTTCTTCCGTAAAAAAACCTTCATCACCCAAAGCGCCAAAAACCTCATCTGTTGAAACATGATGAAAACGTTTTCCTTCGAAATTATTGTTCCAAATCGTTTTTGCAGCATTCAATAAGTTTACTGTTCCAATCACATTCGTCATCACAAAATCCAACGGATTTGTAATAGAACGATCCACGTGAGATTCGGCAGCTAAATGAATAACACCATCTGGCTGATGTTTTTCAAAAACCTCTAATATATGTTTTGCGTCAGTAATATCAGCTTTTACGAATTCGTAATTTGATTTACTTTCGATATCTTTCAAATTCTCTAAATTTCCAGCATACGTCAACGCATCAAGGTTGATAATCTTCGTTTCAGGATATTTTAAGACAAATTCTCTTACAACGTGAGAACCGATAAATCCAGCTCCACCTGTAATTAAAATAGTTTTCATAGTATTTTAGTTGTTATTTAATCGTTTCCAAACAAATCGCGCGTATAAACTTTCTCTTTCACGTCAGACAATTCAGGTGCATTTCTATTCGAGATAATCACATCACATGCTGCCTTAAAAGTTTCTAAATCTTTCGTTACTTTCGATCCGTAGAACGTATCTTCTTTCAGAACTGGTTCGTAAACAACAACCTCTATTCCTTTTGCTTTGATACGTTTCATCACGCCTTGAATAGCTGAAGCTCTAAAGTTATCAGAACCAGATTTCATAATCAAGCGATAAACCCCAACTTTCTTAGGATTTTTTGCGATAATAGAATCGGCAATGAAATCTTTTCGCGTTCTGTTTGCATCAACAATTGCTTGAATGATATTATTTGGAACCGCATCATAATTCGCCAATAACTGCTTCGTATCTTTTGGCAAACAATATCCGCCATATCCAAATGATGGATTGTTGTAATGTGAACCGATACGAGGATCCAAACCAACTCCTTCGATAATTTGTTTACTATCCAAGTTGAATGTTTGTGCATAGCTATCTAACTCATTAAAATAAGCGACACGCAATGCTAAATAGGTATTCGAAAATAATTTGATTGCTTCTGCTTCGGTTGAATGTGTAAACAACGTCGGAATATCTTTCTTAATTGCTCCTTCTTTCAACAAATTCGCAAAAACTTCTGCTCTTTCACTTTGTTCACCAATAATAATTCTTGAAGGATATAAATTGTCGTATAAAGCTTTTCCTTCTCGCAAAAATTCAGGAGAAAAAATAATATTTTGATAGTCTAATCGTGATTTTAAATCTTCAACAAAACCAACCGGAACAGTCGATTTTATAATAACTACAGCATTCGGATTATATTGCTTGACATCCTTTATAACCGATTCTACACTTGATGTATTAAAATAATTTGTTTTTGGATCATAGTCCGTAGGCGTTGCAACAATCACATATTCTGCATTTGCATACGCAGTTTCTTTGTCTAAAGTCGCAAGAAAATTAAGCTCCTTATTCTGCAAAAAATCTATAATTTCTTTATCTTCAATTGGAGATTTTTTTGCATTGAGCATTGCAATCTTTTCTGGAACAACATCTAACGCCACTACCTCATTATGCTGAGCTAATAAAATTGCGTTAGACAGACCAACATAGCCTGTTCCCACTATTGCTATTTTCATTTATGGTTATTTAAAATTAGTTTAAGAGAACAAATTTAGTGAAATTCTCTCAATTCGAATACCAATTTACTAAAAATGAGCAAATAGACAAGCTTATTTACGTTTATAAAACTGTAAAAATTGTTATTTCATTTTCAACGAACCGATTATCTAGTTCTTCATTTGTCAAACTGGAAAAAATTTCAGTCAAAATTAGTTCTGTTTTAATATTCAAATTAACTTTACAAAAGTTAAAAATATAAACGTAATGTCTGTAAATAAAGAAATCAAACGTATCACTACCGAAACTGTGCGTAACATGAAATTTACCGGAGAAAAAATTTCGATGTTAACGGCTTACGATTTTACAATCGCTTCGCTTGTAGATGCGGCTGGAACTGAAGTTATTTTAGTTGGTGATTCTGCGGCTAATGTAATGGCTGGTCACGAAACTACTTTGCCAATTACTTTGGATCAAATGATATACCATGCACAATGTGTCGTTCGTGGAGCAAAACGCGCTTTAGTTGTAGTTGATTTACCTTTTGGTACTTATCAATCTGACCCACAAAAAGCCTTAGAATCTTCTGTTCGAATCATGAAAGAATCTGGTGCACATGCAATCAAATTAGAAGGAGGGAAAGAAATCGAAGAATCTATTCGTCGTATCGTAAATGCTGGTATTCCTGTTATGGGACACTTAGGTTTAACTCCTCAGTCTATCTATCAATTTGGTTCATATAAAGTGCGTGCAAAGGAAGATGCAGAAGCAGAAAAATTAATTAGCGATGCTAAATTATTAGAAGAATTAGGATGTTTTTCATTAGTAATGGAAAAAATTCCAGCTGATTTAGCTGCTAAAGTAACAGCCTCTGTTAATATCCCTACAATTGGAATTGGAGCAGGAGCTGGTTGCGACGGACAAGTTTTAGTTGTACATGATATGTTGGGATTAAACAACGAATTCAAACCAAAATTTGTTCGCAAATATTTAAACTTAGAAGATCAAATTCATCAAGCTGTTGGACAATATGTTGCTGATGTAAAATCAGGCGACTTTCCAAATGTGAATGAACAATATTAAAGATTGAGGTTGAGGTTGAGGTTGAGGTTGAGATAAAGACAAAACTCAATCTTAACCTTAACCTTAATCTCTGTCTATTTTCTTAAACTTAATCTCTGTCTCAAATTATGCCTTATCACGATTTCACAGAAATGCCAATTTGGATAAAAGCAATGAATATCGCTGTTCAAGTTTTTGAGTTAACTTCAAATTTACCTCGAACAGAAGATTATGGGTTAACATCACAAATAAGACGTTCTGCAGAAAGTATTTCAGCAAATATTGCTGAAGGTTTTGGCAAATCTAGTATTAATGATAAAGTTAAATATTATGAAATCGCAAAAGGTTCGGCTTTCGAAACAAAATCTCATTTGTATTATGGACAGAAAGTTGGATATTTTAACGAAAACACAATAAATCTTCTTCTTGAAGAATTAAATGCTACAATTTTTGAGATTAATAAACTCAAAAAAGCATTAAAAATTAAATAAATTCTAATTAATTAGGTTGACTTTCTCTAAGTCTAAACCTTATTCTCAATAACATGAATCCAGAAATTTTATTCGAAGACAATCATTTGTTAATCATTAACAAAAAAGCGGGCGAATTAGCACAAGGAGACGAAACGGGAGACATTCCACTTATCGATAGTCTAAAGGACTATATAAAACAACGTGACAATAAACCTGGAAATGTTTTCTTAGGTTTAGTTCATCGATTAGATCGACCTACTTCTGGCGTTTTAATTTTTGCCAAAACTTCGAAAGCCTTAACACGAATGAACGAAATGTTTCAGAAACGAAACATTGACAAAGTTTATCGCGCGATTGTACAGAGTAAACCTCCAAAAGACTTCGAAAGATTGGAACATTATCTAAAGAAAAATCCAAAAAATAATAAAACAACGGTTTATTCTAAACCAACGCCTGATGCTAAAAAAGCAATTTTAGAATACACCTATTTAGGCGCTTTGGATACTTTTCATTGTGTCGAAGTGAAGTTATTTACAGGTCGTTCGCATCAAATTCGCGCACAACTTTCTTCGGTTGGTTGTCCTATCAAAGGCGATTTGAAATACGGTGCTAAACGTTCTAATCCTGATGGAAGCATTTGTTTACATGCGCATCGCATTACATTTGAGCATCCTGTAAAAAAAGAAGAAATAACAATCGTAGCTCCAGTGCCGAAAGATGTAATTTGGCAAGCAACGAACAAATTTAATTCGTAAATTTGTCGCTTATTTGTTTGTCGAATGAACAGCATTTTTTATTTCATAATTTTTCAAATTTCGCGTTTACCTCTTTCGGTTTTATACAGATTTTCGGATTTTTTGTTCTTTCTGTTGTACACAGTTATTGGTTATAGAAGACGTGTCATTAGAACAAATTTAGAAAACTCTTTTCCCGAAAAATCTCAGGAAGAAATCAAAAGAATTCACAAAAAATTCTATGCAATTTTTTGTGATTATTTAGTTGAAACTTTAAAAAGTTTTTCTATTTCTCAAGAAGAATTGGACAAACGATTTACATATTCTAATCTCGACGTTTTTAATGAAATAAAAGCCGAAAAGCGAGATGTCATGATGATGTGTGGGCATATTTTCAATTGGGAATGGTTTATTGGAACGGTAAAACATTTACCAACAAAAGAAAGTGCAGCGGTTTATCATAAAATCAGAAATCCTTTTTGGAACGATAAAATCAACGCTATGCGTGGTCGTTTTGGTACAAAAGCATTAGACATGAAAGATGTGTTGCGTTTTATGATGAAAGCTCCAAATGATGGAGAATTAGCCTATTTATTTGTCGCAGATCAAAGTCCAAAACAATCGGCTGTTCACTATTTTATTGATTTCCTCAATCAGAGAACGCCTGTTTTTAATGGTTTTGATAAAATTGCACGCCGCAAAGACATGGCTGTTGTCTTTTGTCAAACCGAAAAAATAAAACGCGGTCATTATCACACAACTTTTATTCGACTACAACCTCAACAAGAAAAATTTGAAGAAAATGAAATTGTTCATCAATTTTTTCATCATTTAGAACAAACCATTCAACAACATCCAGATAATTGGCTTTGGAGCCACAAACGTTGGAAATATGCCGATTTGTAATTTTAAATATTCATGAAAACAGCAATTGCAATCCTAAATTGGAATGGCGAAAAATTATTGCCTCAATTTTTACCTTCGGTTATTAACAATTCTAAAAACGCAACAATTTATGTAATTGATAATGCGTCGACTGACAACTCAATCGAATTGTTAACAACTCAATTTCCTTCTGTCAAAATCATTCAGAACAAAGGAAATTATGGCTTTGCACAAGGCTATAACGAAGGTTTAAAAGAAATTGATGCAGAATATTTCTGTTTATTAAATTCGGATGTCGAAGTAACTGAAAATTGGATAGAACCAATTGAAAAATTGTTTGACAACAATCCTGATATCGCCGCAATTCAACCCAAAATATTAGACTACAAAAACAAAGAGTATTTTGAATATGCCGGTGCAGGAGGAGGTTTTATTGATAAATTTGGTTATCCATTTTGTCGAGGACGTGTTTTTTCAACTTTAGAAAAAGACAATGGACAATACAACGACACCACACAAATTTTTTGGGCTACGGGTGCAAGTTTATTCATCCGAAAAAAAGATTTCTTTGAACAAAATGGTTTTGACGAAGAATTCTTTGCACACATGGAAGAAATCGATTTGTGTTGGCGATTAAACAATGCTGGGCGAAAAATTTATTATTGTGGAGAATCAACTGTTTATCATTTGGGCGGTGCAACTTTGGATAAATCCAATCCAAAAAAATGGTATCTAAATTACCGAAATAGTTTGTGGATGATGCTTAAAAATCTACCTACAAACAAACTTTTTCCGATGCTTTTCACTCGTCTTTCTATGGATGGAATTGCTGCTGTTGCCTTTTTACCAAAACAAGGACTTCCACATGTTTGGGCTGTTTTCTTATCACATATGCATTTTTATTTTGGTTTTATAAAAATGTATAAAAAACGTCAACAACATCAAATTAAAAACTATTCTGATAAAGAATTATTGCCTTTTCAGTATTTTATCAAAAAACGTCAATACTTTAAGGATTTGAAATAATCAGTCATCAAATATTAAATCATTTCTTAAAATTTCTATAATTTTTTTAATTCTATTATTGTAGAATATAAAAATATTACTATCATTGTACAACAAATCAAACTACAATGAAAAAAATAGTTACATTATTTACTTATTGCGTTCTACTTACAACTTCGTCTTTTGCACAAAAACTTGAAGTGAATTATCAAGAAATTGTAAAAGTAAATGCAGAAGAATTTAAAGGTTCTGTAAAATTTTCTACAAATGGTAAAGAAAGCCAAATTCCGACTGATGTCTACAATGACATGATTAAGAATATGCAAGAGCCAAAAGATTTTATCTTAACAATCAATGAAAACGAATCGTCTTACAATAAAGTTGAAAAAATAGATAATCAACAAGGAGGAAACGGAATGAGAGTTTCGATGAGTTTTGGAGATTCAGGAAATGGGTTGTTCAAGAATTTGAATACAAAAGAATATTTGAAAAGTGTAAAATCATTTGACAAAACTTATACAATAAAAGATAAATTAACTGAATACAAATGGCAATTGACACGCGAAACAAAGAAATTAATTGGTTTTGATGTCAAAAAAGCAATCGCAATTGTGGATAGCACAACAACTGTAACTGCATGGTATACTCCAAGTATTGCGATAAAAGATGGACCTGGAGTTTACAATGGTTTACCCGGGTTGATATTAGAAGTAGAAATCAAAAATTCAAAAAATAAAGGAATAGAAAGCAGTATTATTCGCGCAACAGAAGTCAAAGAAATCCCAAACCTCAAACCAATCGAAAAACCAAAAGATAAGAATACAATCACCAACGAAGAATATAAAGCGTTGAGTGCAAAAGCCATGGAAAGATTAAAACAGATGAGTTCTGAAGGTGTGAGTAAGGATTAAAGAAAATATTTTTTATCAATCGTTAAACATTTCATACAATTTCTTGTCTAAGAACTATAAGCACATTTAAAATGAAAAAAATAATTTCAGTTTTTGTTTTACTATTTAGTTTTTCGGCCTTTGCGCAACAAGAAAAAGTAGAAGTTTCGTACACAACACGTATCATTTTACCAGACGATTTTACGTTTCAACCTCCTAGTGGTGGTAATGGACGTACGATGCCAAAAGAAATGCAAGAGCAATTCAAGAAAAACATTCAAGAGCCGCAAGAAGCTAAGTTGACTATTTTGGGAGACGAATCCTTGTATAAAATGGTTGAAAAAATATCAAATGATCAAAGTCAAGGATTACGAGGTCCACGTGGTGGCGGGATGCGAATGATGTCGATGAATGGAGATAATATTTATAAAAATAGTACAAATCATTTGCTTTTAAAAGAGCAAAACATGATGGGGAAAAGTTATGTTGTGAAAGATTCTTTGCAAAATTTTGATTGGAAATTAACGCGTGAAACGAAAACAATTTTAGGAAACGAAGCCAAAAAAGCAACTGCTATTATTGATAGCGTTCAGACAACAGTTTGGTACATTCCAACTTTGAAATATAAAACTGGTCCAGAAAATTATTGGGGATTACCAGGTTTAATCGCAGAAGTACAAACAGAGATTAACAGAGGAATGTTTAAAGGTTCTAAAATTATTTCTTTGACAGATATCAAAACATCAACAAATACAAAACCAATCGAAAAACCAAAAGATAAAGGTGCTATTTCTCAAACAGAATTTGATAAATTGATGCAAGAACAACGCTCACGTTTCGAAGAAATGAGAAATTCTGGCGTAAATAAACGAGATTAAGGTTTCTTAAAATTCGATTAATTTTCATAAAAATTGGTTCAATTTCATATTATAAAACTTATATTTAATTCTAAATTAATCTTAAGAAATAAAATACTATGAAAGCTTTAATCATCGTAGATATGCAATACGATTTTTTACCAGGAGGTTCGTTAGCTGTGAATGATGGAGATAAAATTATCGAACGCATAAATAAATTGCAAGAAAAGTATGATGTTGTTGTGGCAACGCAAGATTGGCATCCAGCAAATCACAAAAGTTTTGCTTCGCAACACACAGATAAACAACCTTTTGATGTAATCGAATTAGGTGGAAATCGTCAAATTTTGTGGCCAGATCATTGTGTACAAGGCACTAAAGGAGCAGAAATACACAAAGATATCAAGCAAAATAAAATAAGTGCAATCATCCGAAAAGGTATGAATCCAGAAGTTGATTCGTATAGTGCTTTTTTTGATGTGAATAAAAAGAATCCAACAGGGCTAAATGGATTTTTGAAAGATCATAATGTAACGAGTGTATACATTTGCGGTTTAGCAGCTGATTATTGTGTGTATTATACAGCAAAAGATGCTTTAGAATTGGGATATACAACATATATTTTAGAAGGAACAACAAAGGCTATTAACCAAGAACTTTTTGATGAATTGAAAGAAGATTTTATCAAAAAAGGAGGAAATGTCTCGACGTATTTATTATAAAAAAAAATAAATCGCTAGATAAAAATGTCATTTGAAAATACTTAACTTTTTGAATGACATTTTATTTTTTAGAATAAATTCAAAAAATATCTGTAACATTAGTCTACAAAAGCAGACTAATTAGACAAATACAACAATTATGAAGAAAGCAATCTTAACATTTGCCTTAGGAATTGTCACAACTACAGTTTCTATAGCACAAGACAATAAAACACTAAATATCGATGCAACTTATGTAATGGAAGTTAAAATGGATTACGAAAAAACCATGAAAACTATTCCAGAAGCGTACAGAGCTCAAGTTGGAGGAATGCTAAAAGCCGAAATTGATGCAGGAATTTTTATGACGTATTTCTTTAAAAGTAATTCTAAGTATTCTACTTTCACATTAGAAGAAAAAGTCAATAATGGACAAGGTGGATTAGGAATAATCGCTCAACAAATGGCTGCTATGGATAATAAACCAACTTATAAAGACTTTACTGTAACTCCAAATTTGTATTACAAAGAAGTTGATATGGGTGTAAAACAATATTTGATTAAAGATCAAATTCCAGATTTTAAATGGAAAATCTCACGTGAAAAAACTGATATAGCTGGTTACAAAGCGACAAAAGCAGAAGGCGTTATGATGGATTCTATTCCTGTGACAGCTTGGTATGCGCCAGAAATCCCTGTAAAAGATGGACCAACTTCTTTAGCTGGATTGCCAGGTTTGATTATAAAAGCTGAGTTTGAGGCAAATGGAGCCAAATTAATTTACACATTGAAAGATTTAAAAATTTCTGAAAAAGAATTGAAAATTGCTTTACCTACAAAAGGAGAAGTTGTAACACAAGATCAATTTATGAAAATCGTAATGGATATTCAGAAAAAAATGCAAGAACAAATGAATGGAGGTCTAGACACTAAATAATTCATTCAAAACATATAAAAACACATCTGTTTCTAACACATAAACAGATGTGTTTTACAAAAAACTCTATTTGAGTCATCAACTAAAAAATACATATGAAGAAATTACTCTATCTAATTTTATTTACTTCTGCAGCTCAAATCTCGTTTGCGCAAGAATGTAAATTAAAAGGATCTGTTGCAAATGATGCTGGAATTCCTGTTACAGACGCTTCTGTCTCTATTTTTGATAGTAAAAACGAAGGCAAAGGTTTTGTTTTTACAAGCAATATGGGTGAATTTGAATTCAAATTGCCTTGTGGACAAAAATATGACATCGAAATTGAGCAAGCTGGTTACGAAACATATGTTGAGAATGTTGATTTGACTGAAAATGTCAACAAAAAAATAAAGCTTAAACAAGGAAAAGAAATTTCCTTAAAAGAAACAATTGTAAAAGCTCAACAAGCAATCAAAGTAAAAGGTGATACAATTGAGTTTGATGCAGATTCTTTCAAAGTTGGAAATGAGGAAACATTAGAAGATATTCTTAAAAAATTACCTGGAATTGAAGTTCAAAATGGAAAGGTAATGTACAAAGGTAAACCTATGTCGCAAGTAACAGTTGGTGGACGTGAAGTTTTGGGTGGTAACGAAAAATTATTGAACAAAAATTTACCTTCGGATGCGGTTTCTAAAATTCAATTAAACACTAAGTTCAAATCAAATCCTTTTGCTTCTTCATTACAAGAAGATGACGAACAATTCTCGTTAAACATCGAACTAAAAGATGATATGAAACGTCTTGCATTTGGTAATGTAACACTAGGTGGAGATGCGGACAAACATACAGATGCGCAAGCTAAAATTTTCTATTTCTCAGAAAAAACAGACGGAACTTTAATCAATGATTTTAATACATTCGGGAAACAAGTTTTTGATCAAGATGATTATATGAGCTTCTTTGGTGGGTACTCTGAATTTAATTCTGAAGGAAGTATCTATTCATTAAGAGGAAATTCGAACAATCTAAACTTAATGACAAAAAATGATGCGCCGAGTATGAATACCTATAATGGTGCTGTGCATTTTGGTGTTGAACCAAATAAGAAACTAAAAATCTCTGGGTTTGGTTTACTTAATACAAATAACATTCGTTACAATTCTAAATCAGAACGTTATTACAACAACATCGAAACACCTTATACAACTGTCGATCAGGAACAAAATAAGAGCAATATTTTGATGGGAATGTCGCGTTTGCGTTTAGATTATAATCCGAATGATAAAGGACAAATTAAATATCGCTTAAACTTTAATTATTTAGATAGCGAAAACGAACAATTGGTTGATAGCTATTATAACGATCAAAAAAATAGCTTTAGAAATGTAAATTCTGAACAAAAGAATTACTCTTTATCACAAACTTTATCTTACATCCGTAAAGTTGGACGCGATGATAATGTTGGTTTATATTTCCGTCATCAATATCAAAAAGATACGCCAGATTACAATGTTTTATCAACAGCAAATCCGTTCTCGTCTTTTAATTTGTTCAAGAATTTATCTCAAGTAAATAATCAATATAATATCAATCAAGATCAAAATTTTGTTTTGAACACTGTTCAATTATACGGAATCTACAATCACTTGTTGACAAATACATCTAACCTTAAAATTAAGGTTGGAACAAATTTTAGTACGCAAGATTTTGAAAATAAAATCTATGATTTTCAGAAATTAATGAATGATAATTCATTAATCACTAATACAGATTTAGATTACAACGAGACCTTTGCTGATGTAACGTTGACAAAGAAACTAGGAAACTTTCAAGTAGATGCGGGAGCTGGAGTTTCGTTCTTTAATGAGAAATCGAAATACCAAGATGGTGAAAAATTAAATCGTTCGGAAACGAAATTTTTACCTCACCTGAATTTGCAATACAAGTTCAACAATGCAACAAGTGTTCGCGCAAGTTATTCACAAAGCTATAGCTATCCGTACACAAAAGATTTTAATGATTCGTACACCATTCAAAGTTACCAATCTATTTTCTACGGAAATAGAAATTTAAGACAAGCTTTGACACATACAGCAAGTCTTAATTTTAGTCATTTTAACTCATTCACATTCTTTAATATTTTTGCGAATTTGAGTTATACATTACAAGAAAAAAGTATACAAACGCAATCTGTTTTAAACCGTGATTTTATCATCTCTGGAAACGATACAATTGTAAATAACTATCAATTCAATACCTTAATTAATTCTGGTAATAACCAAGAAACTTATTCAGGATATTTCATGATTGGGAAGCGTTTTGCTAAATGGTACAATGCACGATTAACAGGTAATATTTCTACTTCTAATTATTATACCATTACACGAAATATTGAATATGAAAATGGAGTTGTTAAAAATGATGATTTGAAGGATGTTAACAATAAAAGTTTTAATCAAACATATAATTTAGAGAACTCATTTACATTCAAAAAGAAATTTGAATTAAAGGCTGGGGTTAATTTAAACCTAAGTAAATATCAATCATTATCTGAACAGAAATTTACGAACTGGCGTCCATATGGGGAAGCTGCTTGGTCCGCTACAAGTAAATTATTAGTTCAGACCGATTTCTCTTATCGCTTACAATACCGTGATGGAGTAGAAATAAACACAGCAAAAGAGTGGAATGCTTCTGCACGATACAATATTGCGAAGAAAACTTATTTGACTCTTACAGGTGGAAATTTATTAGGAAACAACGTAATTGTTTCGAATGGATTTAATGATAACTACATATCGACTACAACTAAAAATGTTTTGGGAAGATATTTTATCGTGAGTTTACGATATAAGTTCTAAAATAAATGAATTAAATAGTAAAAGCCCTTCTATAGAAGGGCTTTTACTATTTAATCACTTGTGGATAATCAAACAAATTATTTGGATCATATTTCTTTTTTAATTGCTGCAATCGAGCCAAATTATTTCCGAAATAAGCATTATTTGCATCAGGAAAATTAATATCTGGATAATTTCGGTACTGTTTTACATTTCCAAGATTTCTTAATAATTGTTGCACTTCTTCAAATGATTTTGTCAACTTTTCTTCTTGCGAAGGCAAATCCCAATATGCTTGTAATTCGCTCAAATAATTAATATCACGATGTGGATAAGCAGAATCTGAAGCTTTGACTTCATTGATTTTTCCTCCCAAAGTATTGATCTGATAAATCATTCCTTTAGAAGCAACAACTTTTGCAAAAATATCTTCCAAACCTTTTTCGATGTCTTCAATTCCTGTGTACAAACCAGCCGAAGAATTTTTGAAATAAATCGGCTCTGTTACGCCATAATAATTTTTGAGCGCAGCAGCCAGATTTCTATTTTTCATCGGTTTATAATCATTCGATAATGGAATTAAACTCGAAAATATTTTCTCAAAATCTGTTTGATTTACTGCAAAATTGGTAAATAAAATGGTCAAAAACTTTCCATTCAACACAAAAGCAGAAAAAGCTTCTTTAGGTAATTTTTCCGTTGCTTGGAACCAAAGTCGAATTAATTTGACAAATTTATCAGAAGTCAAATTATTAAACTTCATACGATATCCGCTGAAAGATTGTGGGACTGGATAAGTTTTGAAATGTAATTCCGTTACAACGCCAAAATTTCCATTTCCGCCGCCTTTACACGCCCAAAGTAAATCGGGATCTTTATCAGAGTCGATTGTATTTCCTTTGTAATCGATCATTTTTACACGAAGCAGATTATCACAGGTCAACCCATATTTTCGGCTAAAAAAACCATAGCCACCGCCCAAAGTCAAACCACCAATAGCCACAGTTCCACATGATCCAGCTGGAATAATTCTTTTCTTAGGTAAAAAATTAGCATAAATTTCCTGCAATAAACAAGCTGGTTGTAATTTCACTTTATTCTCTTGCAACCACGTAATTTTGTTCATCAGTCCAAGATGAATCAACAATCCGTTATCAACATTCGAAAAACCTTCAAAACTATGCCCTCCACTTCGAATTGCAATTTTTAGTTTCTTTTCGTTTGCTAATGCAATTGCTTTTTTTATTCCAGTTTCTGATTTACAAACTGCTATAATCTTAGGAAATTTCTCAATTCTTTTATTGAATGATTTTCGGTATTGATTATACTTTTCATCATCTTTTGTCAAGATTATTAAATCATCATCCAAAAAATCATCAAACGAATAAAAAGACATAAAAAAAATCCCTAAACTACCTGTACCAAGTAGTTTTAGGAATTCTCTTTTTGTATAATTTGGTTGTTTCATCGCTAAAATTGGTTTAGCTAAAGATACAACTATTTAATATTATTCTCTTTTAACCAATTTCTATAATTCTCAGCATTTTTCAAATGTTCCTGATAATCGTTGGTATAAATGTGATAACCTGGTTTTTTAGGATCTGCAACAAAGAAAATAAAATCGTGATTTGCTGGTGATAAAACCGCATCAATTGCTCCTAAATTTGGTAAACAAATTGGTGCTGGTGGCAAACCTTTGTTACGATAAGTGTTGTACGCATTCGACGACCACGTCCATTTTTTGTACACACGTTGCACTTTTTGATCCCAACCATTTTCCATTTTATATGCATAAATAGAAGTTGGATCGGCTTCTAAACGCATATCTTTTGCCAAACGATTCATATATGCTCGTGCAACCTTTTGTTGTTCATCCATATTATCAGACGATTCTAATTGAACAATAGATGCTAATGTTGTAACTTGTAAAGGTGTCATGTTAAGCGCTTTTGCTTTTGCTAAACGTTCTGCATTCCATACTTTGTCGTGTTGCGCTACCATTTTATCAACAAATTTTTCTGGTGTTAATCCCCAATACACGAAATACGTTTCTGGAATGAAATATTGCTTTACCGTTTCGTCGTTTAACGTTGTATCGTTTTTTTCTTTCACAAAATCACGAATAGCTGTCAAAACTTCGATAGAATCCATATCAATTTGTTTGGAAACTGAACCCGCCAAATGATAAATTGTTGGCTCATTTTTGATACGAAGCTTCACTTCTTCTTGCTCTCCCCCTTGCAAACGATCAATAATATCGCGGTTAGAATCTGAGCTTGATATTTTATATTTTCCAGATTTTATCGTTGCTGGATAATCTGCATCTTCTGCATATTGTTTGAACAATTTTACATCCTTCAAAAATGGTTTTAAAGAATCTAAAACTTGTTCAAATTTAGCTCCACGAGAAATATAGATATAACCATCTTTGGTTGCATTCCCTTTGAAACCGTCTATAAATGTACATCCTACAAATGCGAATGAACAGATTAATATTAATACTAAATTTAATTTTTTCATTGGATTGAATTAAATTTCAATTTCACCTTCAAAAACTTTTACTGCTGGTCCATTTAACCAAACATTGACAAAGTTATGATTATTTTCTTCAAAATTTACAGATAAATCTCCTCCCATTGCTTTTACTTTGATATCTTTTTTGTCTACCAAATTTTTAACATAAGCAGAAATCGCAGCAGCTGTAATTCCTGTTCCGCAAGCCAAGGTTTCGTCCTCAACTCCACGTTCATATGTACGTATCGTAAGACTTTTATCTGGCATTACTTCAACAAAATTTACATTAGAACCTTTCTCAAAATAGGGCGCTCCATTGCGAATCGCTTTTCCTTTTTTATAAACATTAACATCTTTTACATTTTCCACAAATTCTACGTGATGCGGCGAACCTGTGTTCATAAATAAATATTTGTCGTGATCTTCTACTTCATTTACATCAATCATCTGTAAACGAATAACTTCTTGATCTACGATACCATGATGCAAACCATCAATCGCATTAAATGTCATTTTGTCATTAGCCACATCCAAATCATTTGCAAATCGAATAATACAACGTCCTCCGTTTCCGCACATTGTACTTTCGTTTCCATCCGAATTGAAATACACCATTCTGAAGTCTGAATTTTCATCATTTTGTAACAAAATCAAACCATCAGCTCCTATCCCAAAATTACGATCACATAGCCTATTAATCAATTCTGTAGAGATTGGAAACGTTTTTTCTCGATCATCAATCATGACAAAATCATTCCCAGCTCCTTGGTATTTATAAAATTTTAATTTCAACTTCTTAAATTTTAAACAAAGTAAAGACATTTTTGTCACTCTTAACTAATGTTATAAAAGATTTATAATATAGTGTTAACATGCGTTAAACGGTTTGAAATGTTAAAATTTTGGTCTTAAATTTGATTTAATCTAAAAACATTAAAAACTTATATAATTAAAGATGAAAAAATATACAGGATACTTATTAGTTGGATTAGTGAGCTCTATGACAACTATGGGAGGTTTTTATTTGATGAACGAAAATGGAAGTAATCCATTTATTACAAATGCAAGTAATCAGAAAAATGGAGACTTTGAATTTGTAGATTATAAAGGAAATTACAATTACGATGCGCCAAACTTTGTGCAAGCATCTAATAAAGCTGTACATACAGTTGTGAGTATCAAAAATTATTCGAATCAAAGACAGCAACAACAACAGCAATTCTTTGATCCTTTTGATTTCTTTTTCGGGCAACCAGAACAACAACAAAGAGGAAGACAACAGCAACCAGATCAAGATCAACCATCTGGAATGGGTTCTGGTGTAATTATTTCACAAGATGGTTACATTGTTACAAATAATCACGTGATACAAGGTGCTTCTAAAATTGAAGTGACTTTGAATAATCAAAAAAGTTATATTGCCGAATTAGTTGGTACTGATCCAAGTACAGATATTGCCTTATTGAAAATTAGCGAAAAAGGTTTACCATTCACAAAATTTGTCGATTCTGATGCGATTAATGTTGGAGATTGGGTGTTAGCAGTTGGTAATCCATTTGGATTGACATCTACTGTTACAGCAGGTATTGTTTCGGCAAAAGGTCGTAGCATTAATATTTTAGGTAAAAATTCTGAATCACCAATCGAGTCGTTTATTCAAACCGATGCAGCGATTAATCCAGGAAACTCTGGTGGTGCTTTGGTGAATGCAAACGGAGATTTAATTGGTATCAATACAGCTATTTCTTCGCCAACAGGAGCTTATTCTGGTTACGGATTTGCTGTTCCTGCAAACTTGGTAAAAAAAGTTGTTGAGGATATTAAATCGTACGGAATTGTACAACGTGGATATTTAGGTATCAAAGGTTTTGATTTATCGAATGAAGATGCTGTAAAACAATATAACAAACAGTTCAAAAAGAACATTAAAACCGATAATGGAGTAATGGTAACTGAATTGGTTGCTAAAGGATCTGCAATTGATTCTGGAATCGAAGAAGGAGACATCATTACAGCTGTAGATGGAAAACCAATTACATCTTTCTCGTCGTTATCATTCATCGTAGGTAGCAAACGTCCTGGTGACAATGTTGCACTTACTGTAAGACGTGGAAACTCTGAGAAAACATACAACATCACATTGAAAGATGCTAAAGGAAGCACTAAAGTGAGAAGCAAATCTGACTTAACGCCAACTGAAGTTCTTGGTGCAGAATTTGAGCCATTAACAGAACGTCAAAAAGATAGTTTCGGAATTAATTATGGTGTCATGGTAAAACATCTAGATAATGCAGGAAAATTAGCGGCAGCAGGTGTTCAAGAAGAATTTATCATCTTATCAATCAATGATAAAAATGTAAGTTCACAAGACGATATCGAAAAAATCTTAAAAAATTATAAAGGTCGCGTGTCAATTAAATTTGCAGATTATTACGGACGAATCTATACAAAAGGATTCACGATGGATTAAAATTTTGAGTCGATTTTAAATTTTAATAAATCATTATAAATAGCTACAACAAGATAAGTTGTAGCTATTTATCTTTACATTAAAATTGTTTAACGAAAAACTATCCCATGTTTATTAAAAATAATTATTCTTTCACTCTTTCTTTTGTTTAGTTCTTTTTCTTATCCAAAAGAAGTTCTATGGGGACCAACCTTAAGCAACTCTAATCAATCTGGAAACTTTGGTAAAGCAGGTTTATTTTTTCTTTTCGGCTTAGGTGATAATATGGTTGATTTTAAATTATACGCAAATGCTAATATGGGATATATGCGAGATAATTTTCACGTAATTCCTGAAGTTGGCATTACAGGATATGTTGCCGCGAGCCAGTTGATGTATATTTTTCCATTTGTAGAAAGTGAATTTACACCTTATACAATTACTCCAAAAGCTGGTATTTCATTAGCTTCTTTTGTAGATTTTGGTTTTGGATATGGTTTTAAGATTAATGAAAAAGATAGTTTTAAACCTATCAAAGGTTTTCAATTTTCAATTGGAGTAAATATACCTTTCAATTTGAAATAAAAAATCATTAATGATGATGAAAATTTATTTTTTGGGAGAAAGCTAAATAATTCATTAATTTTATCACATGAAAAAGTTCATCGCAATCTTTGTTTTTATCATTAGTTTTCAAGCGAAAGCACAACAAAATTTAACCGATTATTTTACAATTAATCTTGGTTATGAATATTGGAACGGAAATTACGGAAAAGTTGGAACAGATTTGTTCTTAGTACAAGATAATAACAATATTTTGACGTTTAGCGCCAAAGCTAATTTGGGTTATATGAAAGACAAATTTCGTGTAATTCCAGAAGTTGGAGCTGGATATATGTTCAATTTTCGCAACAATACTGGTGATCCATATAGCTCTAACTTTAACTCCGCTTTTTATGTTATCCGTACTGAAGTTTCTCCGTGGACAATTACTCCAAAAGCTGGTATCGCAGTTTTGAGCATTGTAGAGTTAAATGCTGGTTATTCTTTCGAGTTTAGAGAAAATAAAGATTTTAAAGATATGAGCGGTTTCCGAGCAGGATTAACTATTCACTTGCCGACTCAGCTTTTTTAGCATTTCTAATACTTTTACGCAATTCTTTCAAACGAATATATAAATCTGAAGTCGACGCATTTTCTTCAATCGTATTAAAAATAAAGACACCTTTATCAATATAAAAGAAGATGATTGCTTCGTGATCAGCAACTTTAAAAGCATTTGTAATACCGTTTATCTTGTTCTCAACCCAAGATAATTTGCATGTTTTCAAATCAAAAATATGATCTTCATTACCTAAAATATCTTTGAAAATTAATTGATCTCCTTGTACATATAATACACCACTTCCCTGAAAAGATTTCATTTTAAGAAATCTCCCTTGCGGACGCCCAATATTGTAACGTACAACAGCTTTTAAGTCTACCTGATCTGGTAAGCTTTTCAGTGTATGTTGTTCATTTTTCTCTCTGACTTTCGCATCAGATACCGCAATAACAAAGAATATCGAAACAAAAATTCCGAAAATCAAAAATATTATTAGGATTGATATGATTGGTGCCATAATGTACTTAAATGTTAAGTAAAGTTATAAAAAAGCTTGAATTAACATATAAATAAACTGCTTTTTTTACCTTAGCCTAGTAAACTGATAAAAATTACGAATGAATAAATTAATTTGGTTGTTATTTCCCGCCACAATCTTTGCTCAAAAAAGAGAAACACAAATAAAAGTTAATGCGTTAACAATGCCACTTGCAATGGTAAATCTTGGTGTTGAACATGCAATCACAGATAGGATAACTTTACAAGCTGACGGTTTTATCTCTCCATGGAAATCATTTGCAGGTAATCATTTACAAATGTATATGGTTTTTGGTGAAGGTAGATATTACTTTGATAAATCTTTTAGTAAATTTTATATAGGTCCAAACATTGGAGTTGGTTTCTTTGATATTCAAAAATGGAATTATTGGAACACTGATAAATATCAACGTGGAGTAGCAATCTTAACAGGAGCTACAATAGGTTATCAAGTAAAAATTAACGAAAATTGGGGATTAGATGTTTTTGTTGGTGGAGGACACTCTCAAGGAAATTACAAAGGATATTATAAAGAAGATTCTCCTAATTTCGGACGATATGATTCTGCGCAATCATTTAATAAAAGTGGGGAGTGGCTGCTTTACAAAGGCGGTGTAATGCTTACTTATAAATTTAAACGAAAAAAATCCAACTAAAATTAGTTGGATTTTTTATATCTAGTATTATTTTACTCTTACACAGGCGTATTCATATCGAAAGCCTCTAGATATTCGGCAACACGTTTTACAAACATACCTCCTAAAGCTCCATCCACAACACGGTGATCGTAAGCATGAGATAAGTACATTTTATGACGAATTGCAATCATATCTCCTTGTGGAGTTTCGATAACAGCAGGTTTTTTCACAATTGCACCAACAGCCAAAATAGCTACTTGAGGTTGAGGAATAATTGGCGTTCCTAATGTATTTCCAAAAGAACCAATATTTGTAATTGTATACGTTCCTCCTTGAATTTCTACTGGTTTCAATTTATTATTACGCGCACGGTTTGCTAAATCATTTACCTGAGAAGCTAAACCTGCTAAATTAAATTGATCTGCATTTTTGATAACAGGAACAATTAAATTTCCACTTGGTAAAGCTGCTGCCATTCCAATATTTATATTTTTCTTTTTGATGATTTTATCTCCATCAACCGAAACATTAATCATTGGGAAATCTTGAATTGCTTTTGCTACAGCTTCGATAAAAATTGGCATAAACGTAATTTTCTCACCATGTTTCTTCTGAAACTCATTTTTATTTTTATCTCTCCACAACACAATATTCGTCATATCAACTTCTACGAAAGACGTTACGTGAGGAGCAATTTGTTTTGCTTGTAGCATATTTTGCGCAATAATTTTACGCATTCTATCCATTTCGATAATTTCATCTCCTTCACCAACAGAAATTGGCGCAGATTGCACTTGCGGTGCTTGAGGTTGAGCAACTGGTGCAGCAACAGAAGTCGTAACAACTGTTTTCGCTGGTTGATTTCCTCTATTTTTAACGAAATCCAAAATATCATCTTTCGTTACACGTCCGTCTTTTCCAGAACCTGAAATTTGATCTAACTCAGCCTGAGAAACACCTTCTTCTTTCGCAATAGATTTTACTAAAGGAGAATAAAATTTATCATCAGACGAAGTAATAACCGTTTCAGTTTTGATTGTTGCAACTTCAGCTTCGATAGATTTTGCTGCATCTGCAATTTCCTGATCGCTACTTGTATCTACTTCTTCTACCGAATCAGCTTGTTCTACAACTCCATCAACAGACAAAATTGCGATAGGCTCACCTACTTTTGCAATTCCATCTACCGGAACTAAGATTTCTTTTAAAACTCCTGCAACTGGCGAAGGAACATCAGAATCTACTTTATCTGTTGCGATTTCTACAACCGATTCATCTTCACTAATCGAATCACCAATATTTTTGATCCAATTTGTTACAGTAGCTTCCATTACACCTTCTCCCATAGAAGGTAGAATTAATTTATAGTCAGACATTCTTGTGTTATTTGCTAAATACAAATCTAAACATTTTTTCGATTCAAAAAAATACTGTTAAAAAGATTAATGCTTTTTATTTTTAAATTATTCGCATTAATATCATAAATAATTATCAATTTAATAATTGATCTAACTTTTATAAGATTATTTTTAATGATTTGATAGTTTTGATTACATAAAAAAATCCCCCAATCTAAGATTGAGGGACTTTTTGAAATATTAAGAATGATTCTTAAGCTTCGTAAGTTGCAGTACCGTTGTTTACTTGAGGTTCTTTGATTTCACCAAAGCTTTTCTCGAAGTTAGTTACGTTTTCTGCTAACGATTGAGATAATTGTTTTGCTTGTAATGGAGACAAAATAATTCTTGATTTTACTGATGGTCTAGCACCTGGTAAAAATTGAACGAAATCTACAACGAACTCAGATGGTGAGTGGTTGATGATTGCTCCTGTAGCATAAACACCTTGAGCTACTAATTCGTTTAACTCAATGTTTAATCCTTCGTTTTGTTGATTTTCTGACATTATAATTCTTGTTTTGCGTTTATTAATTCCTCGTATTCACGGTTAGATCCTACGATGATGTTTTGATACTCTTTTAATCCAGTTCCGGCAGGAATTAAGTGACCAACAATAACGTTTTCTTTTAATCCTACTAAACCGTCTACTTTACCAGCTACAGCTGCTTCGTTAAGAACTTTTGTAGTTTCCTGGAACGATGCCGCAGACATGAAAGATTTAGTTTGTAAAGACGCTCTTGTAATACCTTGTAAAACTGCTTCTGCTGTTGCAGGTAAAGCCTCACGAGCTGTCACTAAGTTTTTGTCTTCACGTTTTAATTTAGAGTTTTCGTCACGTAATTCGCGAACTGTGATGATTTGTCCTGGACTTAATGTGTCAGAATCACCAGCATCTTCTACGACTTTCATTCCAAATAAACGATCGTTTTCTTGCATGAAATCGTCTTTGTGCTCTAAACTATCTTCTAAGAATCTTGAATCTCCTGAGTCTACAATACGAACTTTACGTAACATTTGACGTACGATAATTTCGAAGTGTTTGTCATCAATTTTTACCCCTTGTAAACGGTATACATCTTGAATCTCGTTTACTAAGTATTCTTGAACCGCTGTCGGCCCTAAGATTCTTAAAATATCTTCTGGTGTAATTGCTCCATCTGATAAAGGCTCACCTGCACGTACGAAGTCATTTTCTTGAACTAAGATTTGTGCTGATAATTTAACTAAGTAACGACGGATTTCACCATTTTTAGATTCAACGATGATTTCGCGGTTACCACGTTTTATTTTACCGAAAGATACAACTCCATCCATTTCACAAACAACTGATGGATTAGATGGATTACGAGCCTCTAACAACTCTGTAATACGAGGTAAACCTCCTGTAATATCGCCAGATTTAGCTGACTTACGAGGAATCTTAACTAAGATTTTACCTGCATTAATTTTTTCACCATCATTTACCATTAAGTGTGCACCTACTGGTAAGTTGTATGTTTTTTCTTCACCATCAATAGTGATAACTCTTAACGCTGGAACTAATTTTTTATTACGTGATTCAGAAATAACTTTTTCTTGGAATCCTGTTTGCTCATCGATTTCAATTTGGAAAGTTACCCCTTGCTCTAATTGTTCGTACTCGATTTTACCAGTAGATTCCGCGATGATTACCCCGTTATAAGGGTCCCAACTTGCAATCTCTTGACCTTTTTGAACTTTAGCTCCGTTTTTAACAGATAAGATAGTACCATAAGCGATGTTAGTTTGTTGACGAACGTTTCCTAAATCGTCAATTACTTTCATCTCTGTAGAACGAGAAACAACTGTATCTACTTTGTTACCTGCATCATCTGTCGATTCAACAGTACGTAAGTCATCAAACTCAACTGTACCATCAACTTTAGCATTAATTGTATTTTGCTCAGAAACGTTACCCGCAGTACCCCCAACATGGAAAGTACGTAATGTTAACTGTGTACCAGGCTCACCAATAGATTGTGCAGCAACTACACCAACTGATTCACCTTTCTGAACACCTTTACCTGTAGCTAAGTTACGTCCGTAACATTTAGCACAAATTCCAGTTTTCGCTTCACATGTTAATGGAGAACGAACTTCTACATTTTCAATACCAGCTGCTTCTAAAGCATCACCAATATCTTCTGTAATAATGTTACCAGCAGAAATGATTAATTCACCATTATCTGGGTTGTAAATATCATTTAATGAAGTACGACCTAATACACGAGAAGATAAACTTTCGATGATTTCTTCTTTTTTCTTAAGTGCAGATACTTCTAAACCTCTTAATGTACCACAATCTTCGTGCATTACGATAACGTCTTGCGCAACGTCAACTAAACGACGAGTCAAGTATCCAGCATCGGCAGTTTTTAAGGCAGTATCGGCAAGACCTTTACGCGCACCGTGCGAAGAAATAAAGTACTCTAAGATAGACAGACCTTCACGGAAGTTAGAGATAATTGGGTTTTCGATGATATCCCCACCAGTAGAACCAGCTTTTTGAGGTTTAGCCATCAATCCACGCATACCTGATAACTGACGAATTTGCTCTTTAGATCCACGCGCTCCAGAATCAAGCATCATGAATACAGAGTTAAATCCTTGTTGATCTTCTGTCATACGTTTCATTACAATTTCAGTTAAAGTTGCGTTTGTTGTTGTCCAAACATCAATAACTTGGTTGTAACGTTCGTTATTTGTAATAAGACCCATATTATAGTTCATCTTAATGTTCTCAACTTGGTTGATCGCACCTGAGATAAGGTCTTTCTTTTGTTCTGGGATTAAGATATCTCCTAATGAGAATGATAAACCACCCTCGAAGGCATTACGGTATCCTAATTGTTTCATATCATCCAAGAAAGCAGCCGTTGTAGGGAAATCTGTAATCTTGATGATTTTATTAATAATTGTACGTAACGATTTTTTCGTTAATACTTCATTAATATAACCTACTTGTTTCGGAACGATTTGGTTAAATAACACACGTCCTACTGAAGTTTCGATTAATTGATTTTCTACTAACTCCTCTCCTACACGAATTGTTCCTTTTACACGAATTGGCGCGTTTAAGTCAACAGCTCCTTCGTTGTATGCAATTTGAACTTCTTCATCTGAATAGAAAGTTAATCCTTCACCTTTTACTGTAAATTGGTGGTCTGTACGACGAATTTTCGTCATGTAGTAAAGACCTAAAACCATATCCTGAGAAGGTACAGTAATTGGAGATCCATTTGCAGGATTCAAAATATTTTGAGAAGCCAACATTAATAATTGTGCTTCTAAAACAGCTTCTGGTCCTAATGGTAAGTGAACAGCCATCTGGTCACCATCGAAATCGGCATTGAAGGCAGTACACACTAATGGGTGTAAACGAATTGCTTTACCTTCGATTAATTTCGGTTGGAATGCTTGGATACCTAAACGGTGTAACGTAGGGGCACGGTTTAATAAAACTGGATGACCTTTGATTACATTTTCTAAAATATCCCAAACAACTGGCTCTTTTCTATCGATAATTTTCTTAGCCGATTTAACTGTTTTTACAATTCCACGCTCGATTAATTTACGAACTACGAATGGTTTGTATAATTCAGCTGCCATATCTTTTGGTAAACCACATTCGTGTAATTTAAGTGTTGGTCCAACAACAATTACAGAACGAGCAGAATAATCTACACGTTTACCTAATAAGTTTTGACGGAAACGACCTTGTTTACCTTTTAATGAATCAGATAATGATTTTAACGGACGGTTACCATCAGCTTTTACAGCAGATGCTTTACGCGTGTTATCAAATAATGAATCAACCGCTTCTTGTAACATACGTTTTTCATTACGTAAGATTACTTCTGGCGCTTTGATTTCCATTAATCGTTTCAAACGATTGTTACGGATAATTACACGACGATATAAATCATTTAAATCTGATGTTGCAAAACGACCACCATCTAATGGAACTAACGGACGTAATTCTGGTGGAATAACCGGAATAACGCGCATTACCATCCATTCTGGACGGTTTACGTGGTGCATATTTGACTCACGTAACGACTCAACAACTTGTAAACGTTTTAACGCTTCTGTACGACGTTGTTTAGAAGTTTCGTTGTGTGCTTTGTGTCTTAATTCGTAAGATAACTCATCTAAATTGATACGAGATAATAGGTCTTCTAATGCTTCAGCACCCATTTTCGCAACGAATTTATTAGGATCTGTATCTTCTAGATATTGATTCTCGATTGGAAGAGTTTCTAAGATATCTAAATACTCTTCTTCTGATAAGAAATCTAATCTATTTAATTCTTCACCTTCTGGTCCTTTTGCGATACCTGGTTGAATCACTACATATCTTTCATAGTAAATTACCATGTCTAATTTCTTAGATGGTAATCCTAAGATGTAACCAATTTTGTTTGGTAATGAACGGAAATACCAAATATGTGCAATTGGCACAACAAGATTGATGTGTCCAATACGCTCACGACGAACTTTCTTTTCAGTAACTTCAACCCCACAACGGTCACAAACGATACCTTTATAACGGATTCTTTTATATTTTCCGCAGGCACATTCGTAATCTTTTACAGGTCCAAAGATACGCTCACAGAATAACCCGTCACGCTCTGGTTTGTGCGTTCTATAGTTAATCGTTTCAGGTTTTAAAACTTCACCTTTAGATTCTTGAAGAATCGATTCTGGAGAAGCTAACCCGATACGGATTTTTGAGAATTGACTTGTTTTATTTTTTGTTGACATATAGAAATGTATCTAACAATTATATTATTATAACGAAAAAGGTAGAATAATAGGTTGCCCTATTATTCTTCCAAGTTTATGTCTAATCCAAGACCTTGTAATTCATGTAACAATACGTTAAATGATTCTGGAATACCAGGTTCTGGCATTGGCTCTCCTTTTACGATTGCTTCGTAAGTTTTCGCACGTCCAATTACGTCATCCGACTTAACTGTTAAGATTTCGCGTAAGATATTAGATGCACCGAATGCTTCTAATGCCCAAACCTCCATCTCTCCGAAACGTTGTCCACCGAATTGTGCTTTACCTCCTAATGGTTGTTGAGTAATTAATGAGTATGGTCCGATAGAACGCGCGTGCATTTTGTCGTCAACCATGTGTCCTAATTTCAACATGTAAATCACCCCTACAGTAGCTTTTTGATCAAAACGTTCTCCAGTATTACCGTCATATAAATATGTTGTACCGTGTTTTGGAATACCTGCTTCTTCTGTGATGCGATCGATATCAGCGATTTCAGCACCATCGAAGATAGGTGTAGCAAATTTTTGACCCATTTTAAGTCCAGCCCATCCTAATACCGTTTCATAAATCTGACCGATATTCATACGAGATGGTACCCCAAGTGGATTAAGTACGATATTTACTGGCGTTCCGTCTTCTAAGAAAGGCATATCTTCGTCGCGAACGATACGTGCAACAATACCTTTGTTACCGTGACGTCCTGCCATTTTATCCCCTACTCTTAGTTTACGTTTTTTCGCAATGTAGATTTTTGCTAATTTAACGATACCTGCAGGTAACTCGTCTCCAACAGAGATTGTAAATCTTTCGCGGTTAAGTGCTCCTTGTAAATCATTGTACTTAATTTTGTAATTATGTAACAATTCTTTTACTAATTCGTTCTTATCCTCGTCTGTTGTCCAAAGAGATTCTGCTCCAGTTAAATTTAAGAAATCTTCAACATTAGATAAGATTTTTTGTGTGTATTTTACACCTTTCTTGATTACTTCTTCATTCAAGTCGTTGTAAATACCTTGAGAAGTTTTTCCGTTTAATAAAACGTATAATTTCTCTAATAAAATCTCTCTTAATTCGTTGAATTTAACGTCGTACTCAGCTTCTACACTATCAATAATAGCTTTGTCTTGAGAACGTTTACGTTTATCCTTAATACTACGTGAGAATAATTTTTTGTCGATAACAACACCACGTAATGATGGAGAGGCTTTAAGAGAAGCATCTTTTACATCACCTGCTTTGTCACCAAAGATCGCACGTAATAATTTTTCTTCTGGAGTTGGATCAGATTCTCCTTTTGGAGTAATCTTACCAATCAAGATATCACCAGGTTTTACTTCTGCTCCAATACGGATCATACCGTTTTCGTCTAAGTCTTTTGTAGCCTCTTCTGAAACGTTAGGAATGTCTGAAGTTAATTCTTCCATACCTAATTTTGTATCACGTACATCTAATGAATACTCATCGATGTGGATAGATGTAAACCAGTCTTCGCGAACAGCTTTTTCAGAGATTACAATAGCATCCTCGAAGTTGTACCCCTGCCAAGGCATAAAGGCAACAACCATGTTACGACCAATTGCTAATTCTCCTCCTTCTGTTGCATAACCTTCAGATAAAACTTGTCCTTTCTCTACACGATCACCAACTTTTACAATTGGTTTCAACGTAATTGTAGTTCCTTGATTCGTCTTTCTGAATTTTGTTAAATTATATGTTTTCTCAGCAGTATCGAAGCTTACTAATTCTTCGTCTTCTGAACGATCATATTTAATTGTTATAATGTCAGCATCAACATAAGTTACTGTACCTTCACGTTCTGCATTTACTAAGATTCTTGAATCTTTTGCAACTTGTTTTTCTAATCCAGTACCTACAATTGGTGCTTGAGGTTTTAATAATGGAACTGCCTGACGCATCATGTTCGATCCCATTAACGCACGGTTGGCGTCATCATGCTCCAAGAAAGGAATTAATGATGCTGAGATAGAAGCAATCTGGTTAGGTGCAACGTCAATTAAATCAACTTCTGCTGGCGTTACAACAGGGAAATCCCCATCTTCACGAGCAGTTACACGTTCAGTAGCAATAGTACCATCGTCTGTCATGTCGATATTGGCTTGAGCAATTACTTTTGATTCCTCCTCTTCCGCAGTTAAATAGATTGGTGCTGATTCGACGTCCACTTTTCCATCTTCTACTTTTCTGTACGGTGTTTCGATGAACCCTAAGTTATTAACTTTAGCGAATACACATAATGACGAAATCAAACCAATGTTTGGTCCCTCAGGAGTTTCAATTGGACATAAACGTCCGTAATGAGTGTGGTGTACGTCACGTACCTCGAATCCCGCTCTTTCTCTTGATAAACCTCCAGGTCCTAATGCTGATAAACGACGTTTGTGTGTAATCTCTGATAATGGATTTGTTTGGTCCATGAACTGAGATAACTGGTTCGTTCCGAAGAATGAGTTGATAACAGATGATAATGTTTTAGCATTAATCAAATCGATTGGTGTAAACACCTCGTTGTCACGAACATTCATTCTTTCACGGATAGTTCTAGCCATACGAGCTAAACCTACTCCGAATTGGCTAGCCATTTGCTCACCTACCGTTCTTACACGACGGTTAGATAAGTGGTCGATATCATCCACCTCTGCTTTAGAGTTGATTAATTCGATTAAGTATTTAATAATCGAAATGATATCTTCACGAGTCAATACTTGTACGTCCTCGCTAATGCTTAAGCCTAATTTTTTATTTAATCTGTAACGACCTACTTCACCTAATGAATAACGTTGATCAGAGAAGAATAATTTGTCAATAATTCCTCTTGCTGTTTCCTCATCTGGTGGCTCAGCGTTACGTAATTGTCTATAGATATACTCTACTGCCTCTTTTTCAGTATTAGTAGGGTCTTTTTGTAAAGTATTATGGATAATTCCATAATCAGCAGAATTAATATCTTCTTTGTGTAATAAGATCGTCTTAACACCAGAATCTACGATTTGATCGATGTGATCTTTCTCTAAGATTGTTTCACGGTCTAAGATAATTTCATTACGCTCGATAGATACAACTTCTCCTGTATCTTCATCTACGAAATCCTCGTGCCATGTATTTAATACACGTGCAGCAAGTTTACGACCTACAACTTTCTTTAAATTAGCTTTATTAACTTTTACTTCTTCTGCTAAGTCGAAAATTTCTAAGATATCTTTATCTCTTTCGTATCCGATAGCACGTAATAAGGTAGTTAATGGTAACTTTTTCTTACGATCGATGTAAGCGTACATTACGCTGTTGATGTCTGTTGCGAACTCAATCCAAGATCCTTTGAAAGGAATGATACGAGATGAGTACAATTTTGTACCATTCGCGTGGAAAGATTGTCCGAAGAATACCCCAGGAGAACGGTGTAATTGAGATACAATAACACGCTCTGCACCATTAATAATGAATGATCCTGAAGGAGACATGTAAGGAATTGTTCCTAAGTATACGTCTTGCACTACAGTTTCGAAATCTTCGTGTTCTTCGTCCGTACAGTATAATTTAAGACGAGCTTTCAATGGTACGCTGTACGTTAATCCTCTTTCGATACACTCATCAATTGTGTAACGTGGTGGATCTACGAAATAATCTAAGAATTCTAAAACAAACTGATTGCGAGTATCCGTAATTGGAAAATTCTCAGCAAATGTTCGGTAAAGACCTTCATTTTTTCGTTGGTCAGGTCTTGTTTCCAACTGGAAAAAATCTTCAAACGATTTGATCTGAATGTCAAGGAAATCTGGGAACTGAGCGACTGCTTTTGCAGAAGAGAAGTTCAATCTTTCTTTTTTCTCAGTCGAGTTGCTTAATGTTGCTTTAGTGGCCAATTTCGAATGAATTTTGGTTTATATAATGACTTTATGCGTAAAAAGGTTTAGACCTAACACGTCCTGTGTTAGGTCCAAACCTATATTTTTGAGTAATAAAAATTACTTCAATTCTACTACTGCACCAGCTTCTTCTAGCTGTTTCTTTAAAGCTTCAGCTTCGTCTTTAGAAACTGCTTCTTTAACTGTTGCTGGAGTTGAATCTACTAAATCTTTAGCTTCTTTTAATCCTTTTCCAGTTAATTCTTTAACTAATTTAACAACTGCTAATTTAGATGCACCTGCTTCTTTTAAGATTACGTCGAATTCTGATTGCTCTTCAGCAGCTTCACCTGCTCCACCTGCAGCAACAACTACAGCAGCAGCAGCTGGTTCGATTCCGTACTCATCTTTTAAGATTGTAGATAATTCATTAACTTCTAAAACTGTTAAGTTTACTAACTCTTCAGCTAATTTTTTTAAATCTGCCATTTTAATGCTTTTTGTTTTTTAAACTTTTATTTGATATGAGTGTGTCTTATTCTTCTGAAGCTCCTTCTTCTGCTTTTGCAGCCTCTTTGTTCTCTAATTGAGAAACAACAGTTTTGATTGGAGATTGAAGTAACATGATGATGTCTGCGATTAATTCTTCGCGAGATTTCAATGCTACTAATTGTGGTAATTTGTCATCACCTACGAATGTATTATCTTCAATCCAAGCTCCTTTTAAAATAGGTTTTTCAGATTTTTTTCTGAAAGTATCGATTACTTTAGCTGGTGCATTACCAACTTCAGCAGTCATTAATGCTGTATTTCCTTTTAAAGATCCGTAAAGCTCTTCGAAGTTTTTGTCTTCGATTTGCTCCATAGCTTTCTTTAATAAAGTGTTTTTTACTACGCGTAAAGATACATTGCTTTTGAAGCAAGCTCTTCTTAATTCAGTAGTATTAACAGCGTTTAATCCGTCGATATCTGCTAAGTAGATGATTTTTGCTTCTGCTAATACAGCTTGCAATTCATCTATCATATTTGCTTTATCTTGTTTTGTCATTGCCATAATCTACTAATTTTAAGCGTTTACACTTTTTGGATCTACTGATACACCTACAGATTGAGTTGTAGAAAGCGTGATGCTTTTTACATATGTTCCTTTAGCAGCTGTTGGTTTTAATTTAATTAAAGTTTGAATTAACTCATTCGCATTTTCTTTAATTTTATCAGCATCGAAAGATACTTTACCAACTGCAGCGTGGATGATTCCGTAACGATCTACTTTGAAGTCGATTTTACCTGCTTTTACTTCAGAAACGGCTTTACCTACTTCTAAAGTTACAGTACCTGATTTTGGGTTAGGCATTAATCCACGAGGTCCTAAAACACGTCCTAATGGTCCTAATTTACCCATAACAGCTGGCATAGTAACGATAACGTCAACATCTGTCCAACCTTCTTTAATTTTTTGTAAGTATTCGTCTAATCCTACATAGTCTGCACCTGCTGCTTTAGCTTCTGCTTCTTTGTCTGGAGTAACTAATGCTAATACTTTTACATCTTTACCTGTTCCGTGTGGTAATGAAACTACACCACGAACCATTTGGTTAGCTTTCTTAGGATCTACACCTAAACGAACTGCTATATCTACAGAAGCATCAAACTTAGCGTAGTTAACTTCCTTTACTAATGATGATGCTTCATCAATAGAGTAAAGTTTGTTTTTTTCTACTTTAGCTAATACTTCTTTTTGTCTTTTTGTTAACTTTGCCATTTCCTAAAATGTTTTAATTATTCTGGAGCTTGCCCACCTTTTACAGTTATACCCATAGAACGTGCAGTTCCAGCAACCATTTTCATAGCAGATTCAACAGTAAAACAGTTCATGTCCGCTAATTTGTCTTCAGCAATAGCTCTAACTTGATCCCAAGTAACAGTACCAACTTTTTGACGGTTTGGTACACCTGATGCTTTTTTCAATTTCGCAGCTTCCATTAACTGAATAGCAGCTGGTGGAGTTTTAATTACGAAATCGAATGATTTGTCTTGATACACAGTAATAACAACTGGTAACACTGCACCTTGTTTTTCTTGTGTACGTCCATTAAATTGTTTACAAAACTCCATGATGTTAACACCTGCAGCACCTAAAGCTGGCCCTACTGGTGGCGAAGGATTTGCTTGTCCTCCTTTAACTTGAAGTTTTACAACTTTTTCAATTTTTTTTGCCATTTTTTTAATTCTTAAAATTAAGCGTTATGTGGAAGCAGCCTAAATTTCTACTTTTAATTTGTTGATAGATTGATTATGCAATCTTTTCAACTTGGTTAAAACTTAACTCTAGTGGTGTTTTACGTCCGAAGATTAAAACCATCACTTCAAGTTTACGTTTATCTTCAATGATTTTTTCAACTGTTCCGTTGAAGCCATTGAATGGTCCGTCGATTACTTTTACAGTTTCTCCTACGATGTAAGATATTCCTAAGTTTGTATCAACGTTTTCTGCTAATTCGTCAACTTTACCTAACATTCGGTTAACTTCCGATTGTCTCATTGGTACAGGATCACCTCCTTTCGTTGCACTCAAAAAGCTAATTACACCTGATGTATTCTTTACCATGTGAGGAATTTCCCCTACAAGTTCGGCTTCTATCATGATGTAACCAGGAAAGTGTACTTTTTCCTTTTGATATTTTTTACCGTTACGGATTTGAATCACTTTTTCCATAGGAACAACAATTTGTCCTACATAATCATTCAAATTTTGGTACTGAATTTCTCTTTCAATATAATCCTTAACTTTCAGCTCTTGTCCAGCTACAGTCTTGATTACATACCATTTCTTTTCACTCATGATTCTAATTACTAAACGGGATATTTTACAAACTAAAAAGCGCCGTAGATAAAGTTAAGCACTTGTGTGAATAATGTATCTACCGCATATAAAAATATAGCTAACAAAACTGTAGCTATTGCAACAATAATTGTGTCTCTTTGTAGATCTGAGAATGATGGCCATGTAACATGATCTTTAAATTCTACAAAGGAATCTTTAAAATATTGTACGACTTTCATATCGTTTTCATTTAGCACGGGCACAAGGATTCGAACCCTGATCAACGGTTTTGGAGACCGCTATTCTACCATTGAACTATGCCCGTAGATAAAAAGAGTGGTAATCATTGAAGATTACCACATCTTCTATATTATATTTTGACTAATTAGTCTAAAATTTCAGTTACCTGACCAGCACCAACTGTACGTCCACCTTCACGGATTGCGAAACGTAAACCTTCGTTTAATGCGATTGGTTGTAATAATTCAACTGTAATAGTTAAGTTATCTCCTGGTAAAACCATCTCAACTCCTTCTGGTAAGTTGATTTCCCCTGTTACGTCAGTTGTACGTACGTAGAACTGTGGACGGTAACGGTTATGGAATGGAGTGTGACGACCACCTTCTTCTTTAGTTAAGATATAAACCTCAGCTTTGAATTTTTTGTGTGGTTTAACAGATCCTTGTTTTGCGATAACCATACCACGACGGATGTCAGTTTTATCAACACCACGTAATAATAAACCTACGTTATCACCAGCTTCACCTCTATCTAAGATTTTACGGAACATTTCAACACCTGTTACAGTAGAAGTTAATTTTTCTTCTCCCATACCAACGATGTCAACTGGATCCCCAGAGTTAATTACACCAGCCTCGATACGTCCTGTAGCAACAGTACCACGACCTGTAATAGAGAATACATCCTCTACTGGCATTAAGAATGGTTTATCTTGATCACGAACTGGTTGCTCAATCCACTCATCAACATTGTTCATTAAGTTTAATACAGTTTCAACCCATTGAGGCTCACCGTTTAATGCACCTAAAGCAGATCCTTGGATAACTGGAGTGTTATCTCCGTCATATTCGTAAGAAGATAATAAATCTCTTACTTCCATTTCTACTAACTCTAATAACTCAGCATCGTCAACCATATCAACTTTGTTTAAGAAAACAACGATACGAGGAACGTTTACTTGGCGACATAATAAGATGTGCTCACGAGTTTGAGGCATTGGACCATCAGTAGCAGCTACTACTAAGATACCACCATCCATTTGAGCAGCTCCTGTAACCATGTTTTTTACGTAATCCGCGTGACCTGGACAGTCAACGTGTGCGTAGTGACGGTTAGCAGTTTCATACTCTACGTGAGATGTATTAATTGTAATACCACGCTCTTTTTCTTCTGGAGCATTATCGATTTGATCGAAAGCTTTTGCTTCTGAATAACCAGCATCAGCTAATACTTTAGTAATCGCTGCAGTCAAAGTTGTTTTACCGTGGTCAACGTGACCAATAGTACCAATATTTAAGTGCGGCTTATTACGGTTGAAAGTTTCCTTTGCCATTTTACTTTTTATTAATTTCTATTGTTATACTTAAATTAAAAAAATAACTTTAAATTATTTTCAAGTGTAAAAATACACTTTTTGATTTATATAAAGATATTAATTTTTGACTCGCGTTAACCTTGGTTTAAATGAGTTTCAACAACTACTTAAAAGATTAACTATACTGGACGAACCAGAATTTGAGCGGGAAACGGGACTCGAACCCGCAACATTCAGCTTGGAAGGCTGACGCTCTACCAATTGAGCTATTCCCGCATTCACTTCTAAAAAGCTTTGCAAATTTAAAGATTAAATCCTAAACCACAAAAAATTTTAAAAATTAAGTTTGTGGGGAGAGCAGGATTCGAACCTGCGAAGGTTACCCAACGGATTTACAGTCCGTCCTCGTTGGCCGCTTGAGTATCTCCCCG
>NZ_JAOCDF010000018.1:0-58835 GCF_029840775.1 Empedobacter sp. GD03865 | reverse complement strand
TTTTTATTAATCTACAATAGATTTCATTGTTTTTAACAAAGCAATGAAGGATTCTTATTGTCAAAATTCAACATATTCACACACAAATTGTTTACATCAATGTGTAGGATAAATATCTAATTTTTTAAAAAATAAAAAAATGCATTTAACACCACGCGAATTAGAAAAGCTAATGTTACATACTGCTGGAGAGCTTGCGTTGAAACGTAAAGCAAGAGGCGTAAAATTAAATTATCCAGAATCTATTGCGCTTATCAGCCACTTTATTTTGGAAGGAGCAAGAGATGGGAAACGAGTTGCAGAATTGATGCAAGAAGGAGCAAACATCTTAACAACTGACGATGTAATGCCAGGAGTTGCAGAAATGATACACGATGTACAAGTGGAGGCGACTTTTCCTGACGGAACAAAGTTGGTAACGGTTCATAATCCTATTCGTTAATTCTAAAAAATAAAAGAAAATGATACCAGGAGAAATTTTTGTAAAAGAAGGAACAATTGTTTGTAACGAAGGTAGAGATACGGTAAAAATTAATGTGATTAATACAGGAGATCGACCAATACAAGTTGGTTCTCATTTCCACTTTTTCGAAGTAAATAAAGCGATGCTTTTTGATCGTGAAGCTGCTTTCGGAAAACGATTAAACATTATTTCAAGTACAGCTATTCGTTTTGAGCCAGGAGAAGAAAAAGAAGTTGAATTAGTAGAAATCGCTGGTGACAAAAAAATGTACGGATTCAGCAATTTGGTTCAAGGTTCTATAGAATCAGACGAGCAAAAACAACAAGCATTAGAGAATATGAAATCTCACAATTTTAAAAGTCTTTAAAATGAGTTTAGAAGTAGACAGAAAACAATACGCCAATATTTTAGGCCCTACAACGGGAGATAAAGTACGTTTAGGAGATACAAATCTTATTATCGAAATTGAAAAAGATTTTGGACATTATGGTGATGAATCAATTTTTGGAGGAGGAAAAACTGTACGTGATGGTATGGGACAAAACTCTACAAAATTGCGTGCAGAAGGTGTTTTAGACCTTTGTATTACTCGTGCAATTATTATTGATCACTGGGGAATTGTAAAAGCAGATATCGGTATCAAAGATGGTAAAATCGTTGGTATTGGTAAAGCTGGTAACCCAGATACAATGGACGGAATTACCGAAGGAATGATTATCGGAGCTTCGACTGAAGTACACAATGGAGCTGGAATGATTGTGACAGCTGGTGGTATCGATACACACATTCATTACATTTCTCCACAACAAATTAATACTTCTTTATTCAGTGGTATTACAACAATGATTGGTGGAGGTACAGGACCTAATGATGGTTCTAATGCAACAACGGTTACGCCAGGAAAATTCAATATTCAAAAAATGATGGAAGCGACTGAGTCTTTTCCAATGAACTTTGGATTCTTCGGAAAAGGAAACTGTGCAACTGTTGAGCCAATCGAAGAACAAATAGAAGCTGGAGCTTTAGGAGTAAAAATTCACGAAGACTGGGGTGCAACACCATCTACAATTGATGCAGCATTGAAAGTTGCAGATAAATATGATGTACAAGTTGCGATCCACACCGATACGTTAAACGAAGGAGGTTTTTTAGAAGATACAATGGAAGCGATCAATGGTCGTGTTATTCATACATTCCATACAGAAGGAGCTGGTGGAGGCCACGCGCCAGATATCATCAAATCTGCGATGTATCCAAATGTATTACCAGCATCTACAAATCCAACTCGTCCTTATTCAGTTAACACAATTGATGAGCACTTGGATATGTTAATGGTTTGTCACCATTTGAGTAAAAATATTCCTGAAGATGTAGCATTTGCTGATTCTCGTATTCGTCCAGAAACAATTGCTGCCGAAGATATTTTACATGATATGGGTGTTTTCAGTATCATGAGTTCAGATTCTCAAGCAATGGGACGTCCAGGAGAGGTGATTTCAAGAACTTGGCAAACGGCAAGTAAAATGAAAGATCAACGTGGAGAAATTGCAGAAGATAAAGGTCATGACAATGATAACTTCCGTGCAAAACGTTACATCGCAAAATATACAATCAATCCTGCAATAGCACACGGAATCTCAGATTATATCGGATCTGTCGAGGTTGGTAAAATTGCCGATTTAGTAATCTGGAAACCTGCCATGTTTGGTGTTAAACCAGAAATGATCTTGAAAGGAGGATTTATCGCAGGTAGTAAAATGGGAGATCCAAACGGATCTATTCCAACTCCACAACCAGTTATTTATAGAAATATGTTTGGTTCTTTCGGTAAAGCAGTTCAGAAAACGAATATCACATTCGTTTCTCAGGCTTCTATTGATAACGGAACAATTGACAGTTATAATTTGAACAGAGTTTTCTTACCTGTTAAAAACTGTAGAAATATTGGTAAAAAAGATTTGATTCACAACGATAAAACACCAAATATTGAAGTGAATGCAGAAAATTATAAAGTATATGTTGACGGAGAATATATTACATGCGAACCATCGGAAGTTGTTCCTTTAGCTCAATTGTATTATTTATTCTAATCATTAAAAATAGGCTCAGACAACGTGCTGAGCCTTTTCAAATTTTTTAATGAAATAATAAAATCAGGTTTTTAAGTATAAATGATAAATTTTAATCAAATAGTTTTTTCAATTGCAGTAATTGGAATGTCATTGATTTCAGGGAAAATGAACGGGCAAATCTTAGGAGGAATGAGATTGAAAGACAATGATGAAGGTCCAAAAGGACAATTTTCACTATATGGTTCATTGGATTATTCTAAAGTTACGTCGCCATCTGGTCGTAGTAGTAACGTCTCAAGTGCTCCGATTGGTATAGGATATTTCTTTAATAATAATGATGCGATTGGGGTTAACTACGCATATACAGAAGATAATATCAATCATCAAGTTGTAAGCAAACAAAATGAAACAGGGATTTGGTATAGTCCGTCCTTGGCGCTTGGAAAATATTTTACGCTAATTGCGCATTTTGATGTGCATTATGTTTGGGGACAACAATTGTCTGAAACAACAGCATCTATGGAAAATTTTAATGGTTTTCGATTGAGAGGTTATCCTATGATTGGGATTGTTTTAGGCGGCGGCTGGGGATTGAAATTTAGATTTGCAGATTTTTCGCTGTTAGAAACAAAATCAAAAGAAGGTTGGACAAAAACATCTGTTGCTGGAGTTAATGGCTCTGCATTTGGAATGGGCGTATCTAAAAATATCGATTTTAGAAGAAAAAATTAAGCAAGATGATTATTAATGAGAGAATAGGAAGTGTTGCAGAACAATCAATTTTACAATCAATTGATTATTTGGATTTAGATTGGTACGAAACAACCAAGAGAATTCAACGCAAAAGAACAAGAGGTGGAAAGGATGTCGCGATCAAATTTTTGAAAGATAAACAACGTTTGCACGATGGAGATATTCTTTTTATAGATGACGAAACGGCAATTGTTGTGAATGTTTTAGAAACCAAAACGATTGTGCTTTCTCCTCAATCTATTCTCGAAATGAGCGCACTTTGCCACGAAATAGGAAACAAACATTTACCACTTTACAATGAAAATGATTTGTTGCTTATGCCTTTCGAATTGACCATTTTTCGCTGGTTAGAATCATCTGGCTACAATCCAAAAGTTCAAGATTTAAAACTCCTACATCTATTGAATGCCAATGTAGATCATCATCGCGAGACCAAAGTAGGAGGTTCAATGTCTACAAAAAATCTGAAAATAAAATTATCGTAAAAAGATAAAGAATGAAACAAGAATTTTTAGCAAGTTTATTACATATTTCTGATCCTACTTTACCGATTGGTGCTTATACGCATTCGAATGGATTAGAAACTTATATTCAGAATGGAATCGTTAATAACAAGCAAACGGCGCAAGAGTTTGTAGAAAATATGATGAAATATAATCTGAAATATAATGATGGTGCTTTTGTAAAATTAGCCTACGAAGCAACTCAAAATTCGGATTTGAATGAAATTTTGAAATTAGATGAAGAATGTTCTGCTCTAAAAGCGCCAAAAGAAATCAGACAAGCAAGTCAAAAATTAGGCTTGCGTTTAATCAAAATTTTCAAGCGTCGTGTAGAATCAGAATTTGTTGAGGAATACGAGCGAAACATCAAACAAAACATCGCTTATTCTAATTACGCGATTGTTTTCGGAATTTATACCAGTTTATTACAAATTCCACTTTACGAAGCATTGTTTGCTTTTTACTACACTTCGGCTTCTGGAATTGTAACAAACGCAGTGAAATTAGTGCCTTTGGGACAATTGGATGGACAAGATTTGATGTTCGATTTGTACGAAACAATTTCTCAAACAGCCAAAGAAACAATAGAATTAGATAGAGAATATGTAGGTTTATGCAACACATCGTTTGATATCAGATGTATGCAACACGAGCGCTTATATTCTCGCTTATACATGTCATAAATTTTATAAACAATATTCAAAATGGAAAATAGAAAATATATCAAAGTTGGAGTTTGTGGACCTGTAGGTTCTGGAAAAACAGCTTTATTAGAAAAATTAAGTCGAAAAATGTTTAGTGATTATAATTTAGGAGTGATCACAAACGATATTTTTTGTTCAGAAGATGCCAAATTTATGGCAAAAAATAGCCTTTTACCAGAAGATAGAATTATTGGCGTAGAGACTGGAGGTTGCCCTCATACAGCGATTCGTGAAGATGCAAGTATGAATTTGGAAGCAGTTGATGAATTAGCAGATCGTTTTCCTGATATTGAATTGATTTTAATTGAAAGTGGAGGAGATAATTTAGCTGCAACATATAGCCCAGATTTGGCTGATGTGACGATTTTTATTATAGATGTAGCCGAAGGTGAAAAAATTCCAAGAAAAGGTGGACCTGGTATCCAACGTTCAGATTTATTAATCATCAACAAAATAGATTTAGCGCCACACGTAGGAGCAAGTTTAGAAGTGATGGAAAGCGATACAAAACGCATGAGAAATGGAGCACCTTTCGTTTTCACAAATCTAAAAACAGAAGAAGGTTTGGACAGCGTGATTGGTTGGATTAAAAAATATGCACTTTTAGAAGAAATCGAAGAACCAAATCTTTTGAGATAAGATGGAATGTAGATTAGATATTGTTGCAGGGTACAAGGAAGGTAAATCGTTCGTCAAAAATTTATACGTCGGTAAACCTTTCCGTGTTGTATCTGTTGGGCAACGAAAATTAGATAATAAATTATATCAAATGACGATGACTTCTTCGCCTGGAATTTTGAATGGCGACGAATATATTCTGAATATTGATGTAGAAGATAATGCTGCGTTACAGTTACAATCGCAATCATACCAACGATTGTTTAACATGGATGATGAAGCAACGCAAAAGTTAACGATTAATATCCACAACAATGCGTCGTTTGCCTATGTGCCACATCCAGTTGTTCCGCATGAAAACTCTAATTTCAAAAGTAGCGCTGCTATTACAATTGGAGAGAATAGTCAAATTATTATTAGTGAGATTATTACCTGTGGACGTAAACATTCGGGAGAAGTTTTTAAGTTAAAACGTTTTCAGAATTTGACTGAAATCTATCATCAAAACAAATTAGTAGTCAAAGATAATGTCTTAATTCAACCCGATTTAATTCCGATTAGTAGTATTGGTATTTTAGAGAATTATACACATCAAGGAAGTTTTATTTTCTTTAGTACAAAATCAGAAACGGATAAAGTTGCGTTGGTAGAAACATTATTAGAAATTGCAAAAAAACATACGAATGTAGAAATTGGGATTTCTGTTTTGGACGGAAATGGTTTCGTCATAAGAGCTCTAAGTCAAGGAGGAGAAGCAATGTATAATTATTTCTTGGTTGCCCAAGATTTACTTTGGGAATTATAGAAACAAATAAAAAATCATGGACAAAATTTTAACGAAAGTTCCATTTATAGATCAAGTTCTAAAAGGTTTAGGACAAATCATGTTGCAAGAAAACAGTAGTACAGGTTTATTGTTTTTGATTGGTATTTTCTTAGGAAGTATAGAAGGAGGAATTGGCGCAATTGTTTCGACAGCAGTTGGGACAATTACAGCAATCTTACTAAAATATAACAAAGAAGAAATCAACGCAGGTTTATATGGATTTAGTGCTGCTTTAGTTGGTGTGGCATTAACAATTATGTTCGACTCTACTTTTCTTATCTGGATTTTGTTGGTGGTTGCTTCTGCTTTAGCAGCGATTATTCAACATTTTTTTATCAAAAGAAATATTCCAGTTTTTACTTTACCATTTATTCTATTAACATGGTGTTTAATCTTCGGAATTCACCATTTTACAACAATAGGACCTGCAACTGCAGGAAATACTATAACTTTATTAGAAACAAACGATTTGTTTACATCAACAAATGGTTTCGGAGAAGTAATCTTTCAAGGTGGTCCAATGTCTGGTATCATCTTTTTTATTGCCGTTTTTATAGGTTCGCCCGCAGCAGCTTTGTACGGTTTGGCAGCTTCTATTTTTAGTGCAGAAATTTCAAATTTATTTGGAGAACCAGTAGAGCAAATTCATATGGGATTATTTGGTTTTAATGCTGTTTTAACAGCAATTGTATTTGCTGGAACTAAACGAATAGATGGTTTTTGGGTTTTATTAGGTGTTTTTATCACCGTTTTGATAGATGTTCTATTTGTTAAAATCAATATTTTCGCATCATTTGGAGGAGTTCTTACATTTCCTTTTGTTGTAGGAACTTGGTGCACATTATTTATAAAAAAATATACTGATCGATTTTTTGGAGTATAATGTAATTTGGCATAAAATTCGAAGAATAAAAACAGTTTCATTTTAAAAAGCATTGCGATGGAAATGATATCAAACTCACAATACAAAGAACTATTTCTAGCTCATCTAAGTACCCAAGTTTTAGGAAATAATGAGGATATACAGTTATATCGATTAGAATATTATCTAAAAGATATTTTAATGCCCGTTATTCCATATAGAACAACATTTAATTTTATCATGTTTGTCACGAAAGGAAGCATGAAACAATATTTAGAGAACAAAGAATATGAAGTAAACGAAAATGAAATAATTTTTATAAAACAAGGAACCATTACTGCAACAGTAGAAATGTCCGATGATATAGAAGGTTTCTTTTTGGCGTATGAAAATCATATTTTATCTGAACTAGAATTGCCAAAATATAAATCGAGTATTTTCTTGATGTCGCCTTATTTATCACTCGATGCGGTTACTTTTCAAACCATTCATCAATTATTGTTTTTAATGGAACAAGAAATTTTCTTGAATAGCCTTGAAATTAATGAGATTATTATCGCGATGTTACATGTTGTTTTATTAAAGTTACTTAATATCGATTACAAAAAGATTCCGAGTACAACTACGCGTCCAATGGAGCTTTCTCTGCAGTTTAAAGATTTACTTTTTAAACATCATATAGAAGAAAAGAAAGTCACTTTTTATGCAGATAAATTATTTGTAACAGAAAATTATCTCAACAAATGTGTGAAAGATATTACGCAAAAGAAGCCGAAACAATGGATTAACGAAACGGATATTAATTATAGCAAAGCATTATTGCATTCAAGTAAAAGAATTTCTGAAATTGCCTTTGAGCTTAATTTTCAGACCGCTTCACATTTCACTCAATTGTTCAAAAAAGTCGCAGGTATCACACCAAAAGAATACCGTGAACAAATCTGGAATTCTCAATGTACTAAAAATCCAGTTTTTTAAACAAATTGAATAGATAATTTTAAATACATATCTTTTGTATTTAGAAAAATTTTCTAAAAATAATCTTATTTGTAACAAATGTTACAATCTATTTTGATACGGTCAATTACTTTTGTTTTTGTATTTCATAAAACAAATGATTGCCCGTATAGTTTATTTTGGATTGTTGCTATTTACTTTTTTTCCTTTTGTAGAGTCGTCTGTGGCGTTACTTTTAGGGATTGGTTATGGCTTAATTTTTCAGAATGAATTTGGGGAAATCTCAAAGCGATATTCAAAGAAATTATTGAATATTGCAATCATTGGTTTAGGGTTAGGTTTGAATCTTCACGAGGCAGTTTCGGTAAGTAAAGATGGATTTTTTCTCACTTTTATTTCTGTGTTAAGTGTTTTTACATTAGGATTTGTATTCTACCGATTATTAAAAATCAATAAGAATACATCGCTGCTGATTACTTCAGGAACTGCTATTTGTGGAGGAAGTGCCATTGCCACAATTTCTTCGGTTTTACAACTAAAAGCGAATCAAATTACCATTGCTATGGCAGTTGTGTTTGTGTTGAATGCGATTGCATTAATGATTTTTCCGTTTATTGGACATTATTTTCAGTTATCGCAATATCAATTTGGTTTGTGGTCGGCAATTGCAATTCACGATACAAGTTCTGTTGTCGGTGCAGCCAAACAATACGGTGAACAAGCTTTAGAAGTTGCAACTACTGTGAAATTGAGCCGAACATTATGGATTTTTCCGTTGGCTTTATTAATTGGTTATTTCAACAAAAAAGAGAACTCTTCTTACAAATTTCCTTATTTTATTATTGGTTTTATTGCAACAATGCTTATCGCTACTAATTTTCCTCAAGGCGAAAAAGTTTATCACATTTTACAAGGAATTTCGAAACAATAAATGGTTGTTGCTTTATTTATGATTGGCTCGTTGATTAACATACAATCCATCAAACAAGCAGGTTTTAAAACCTTATCATACGGAATTTTACTTTGGATTTTTATCTCCATTTTATCTTTGGTTTTGGTTTTAAATTATTTTTAAAATCTTTATTCTTTCTATTTTAAGTCTGTAACATTGGTTACTGTCGATTTTTTTTTAGCAACTTAACTTTGCTTAACAAATTAGAAAAGGTTAAACCATAAAAATATCATATGTTTTTTCAACACATTTTTGAAAAGTCATTGGCACATTCAAGTTACCTTGTAGGTTGTCAAGCAAAAGGAGAAGCAATTGTAATCGATCCAAAAAGAGATATTGATATATACTTAAAAATAGCAGAAGAAAATAAGCTGAAAATTACGCATATTGCAGAAACACATATTCATGCTGATTATCTTTCTGGTAGCCAAGAGTTAGCTTATGTAACAGGAGCAAAGATGTATTTGTCTGATGAAGGAGGTGAAGATTGGCAATACGATTTTGAACATATCGGATTAAAAAATGGCGATAAAATAGAAGTTGGAAATCTAATTTTTGAGGTGATGCATACACCAGGTCACACGCCAGAAAGTATTAGTTTCTTATTAACAGATACGCCTGCGACGAAAGAACCGGTTATGATTTTTACTGGAGATTTTGTTTTTGTAGGAGATATTGGTCGTCCAGATTTATTAGAAGAAGCTGCTGGATTAATTGGTACTAAAGAAGTAGGAGCGAAGCAGATGTTTGAATCGTTGAAAAAATTTCAAGCATTGCCAGATTATCTACAAGTTTGGCCAGCACATGGAGCAGGTTCTGCTTGCGGAAAAGCTTTGGGTGCTGTAGCAAGTACGACGGTTGGTTATGAGAAAATCAGAAATTGGGCGTTGCAATTTGATTCGAATGAAAAAGGATTTGTTGATTATTTATTGGCAGATCAACCCGAAGCACCAGCTTATTTTGCAATGATGAAAAAGCTGAATAAAACAAAACGTCCTTTGTTGATCGAAGTTCCGAAATGGGCTAAATTAACATACATCGAATTTGAAAAAGCGAAAGATTTTGGAATGAAAGTGATTGATGCGCGTATCAAAACAGATTTTTCTCAAATCCATTTACCAGGAACATTAAATATTCAAAACAATAAAACATTCAATACTTGGATGGGTTGGATGGTAAATTATCAAGAACCAATTGTGTTGATTGTAGAAGAGGATGAAGTAGAAGAAATGACACGAAAATTGATGCGAATTGGTTTGGATAATGTTTATGGTTATATTACTTCAACAGATATGTTGAGTAATTTTAGTTCTTTAGAATCTTCTATTTTTATCGACGCAGATACAATGGAAAATTACATTGGAAATGAAGAGATTCAGATTTTAGATGTTAGAGGGGAAACAGAATTTAAAGAAGGTCATATCGAAGGAGCGAAGCATATTTTTTTCGGTTATTTACCAAAAAGATACAATGAATTAGATCCAACTAAAAAAATTGTCTTGCATTGTCAAGCTGGAGATCGAGCAACGATTGCACAAAGTTTTTTGGAATCGAAAGGTTTTGAAGTTGAAAATTATAGTGGAGGAATTGCTGATTGGAAATTGAATCAAAAATCATTAGTGAAATAATATGTTTTTTTAAAATATTTTAAAAATGTTGACATCAAATTCGAATGTAGAAGTAGAGCTCGTACTACTCAAGCAGTAACAATTTTAAATAAAAATGACAGTAGTTGCTTAATAATTCTTCTTAGAATCAAGTACAACTACTGTCAAATTATTTTCTTACTATTACTTTTTCTTTACGTATTTTTTTGGATTTTTTTTGAATTCAACTTTACAGCTTTTACTACAAAAACCATAAATTTTCTTTTGATAAATTGCGGTATCTGTTAAGAATTGTGCGGTATTCATTCCACAAATAGGATCTTTCTCGTTTACAACTTTTACTTTTAGTTTTTGTTGAGCAAAAATTGAAAAAGAGATGATGAAGAATGTTAATGTTAATATTTTTTTCATTGTTATTGATTTTTAGATTGAAATAAATTGTAATTAAAAAAGAAACCTATTCTGTTTTTTACTTCGATTTCTCCCGAATTTAAATCAGAAAGTATAGGTTGAAAATATTCTATACCAAAATTAAATTTTCGAGCAGCTGCTTCTAATCCTAATTTCGCAAATTGAGCTTTTCCCTTAGATTTTGGAATCGTCTCCCCAAATTGTTCATTTTTATAATAAAATTCGTTTTGAAAACCGACTTTTCCAAGTAATTTTAATTCATTGTTAATGAAAAGATGTTGTAATTGAATTAATTGATTCCATTGATCTCCAAATTTGTATTTCTTCTTATTCTCTCCTTTCAAGTTGTAGTCTGTTACTAATTGTAAAGTCGAATTCTTATAAGCTAATTGGTAATTTATTGCAAACTGAGTATCCCAACTTCCTGTACCTAATTGAAAACTTGGATTGGTTGTTTCAGCATTTGCTTGATTAAATTTTGCGATTGGAATTTTTAAACCTATTGCAGCACTTAATCCATGTTTTAGCTCGTTAGAATTTGTATTTGATTTAATAACTTTAACTATTCCCATCATATTTAAATCTCCAATACCAGAAATAGAAGAAGAGTTTTTACCTTCTTTATTATGAAAATGGTAAGGAATGCTAGCATTGATGTCAATTCTATTATTTATTGGAATTCTTGCCCATAATTGAATGGTATTGAATTGTTGCTTTTGTGTTCTTTTATTAGAAAAAGCATCTTCTTTAGCTTTATAAGATTGATGTAGATAACGAATACCAACGAAATTTGAATTTATAAGATTTTCAATTCCATTTGAGGTTGAAGTTGCAGAACAACCGCAAGCATCACAATCTAATTCTAAATCATATAAATGAGAGATTACAATAGAATCATTATCTGTATGAGCAAATAATGAAATGGGTGTAAATAATATAACGAAAAATAAATTGATATATAATTTCATTTGGATAGATTTAAAATTCTGCATAAGCAGGGTTATTAATAAATGAGTAATCAGTTAATGTATTTAGAAAAGAGATAATTGCCTTTTTTTCTTCTTCTGTCATAGGAATTCCAATTCGATTATTTTGTTTGAGTTGAGAATCCAAATTTTTATCATTTTGTACACCTTCTGAATAAAAATTCAAAACAGCTTCTAAACTATAGAATCGTCCATCGTGCATATAAGGTTTGGTCATTTCAATATTTCTTAAACTTGGAACTCTAAACTTCATAAAATCAGTCGAATCTAATGTCACACGATATAAACCTCCATCTTTGTATTGTTTATTATAATACATTCCTGTATTTCGAAAAGACTCATCTGTAAAAAGTGTTCCTTTATGACAGCTTGAACATTTCTGTTGAAAAAGTTGTAAACCTTTTTTTTCGGTTTCGGTTAAATTTGTCTCTTTCCTTAAATATTGATCATATTTAGAATCTTTTGATACAACTGAAGCCATAAACTGTCCTAATGCGCTGAGAATACGATTTGCATCGATTTTATCATCTCCAAAAGCATTTTTAAACATTTTTCGATAAGAAGAATCTGATGATAATTTCTTAATGATTTCGGGAAAAGTAGTATCCATCTCTTCTTCAGCTGTAATAGGAGAAATTGGTTGTTGAGCTAAATCATGAATAACGCCATCCCACATAAATCGATTTAGAAATGCCAAATTTTGAATAGGAGGAGCATTTCGAATTCCTAATCGATCATCAATTCCATGACTAACAGGATGTCCGTGGTGAGTAAAGGCATTTTCTTGAATATGGCAAAAAGCACATGAAATAGTATTATTTCTAGATAATCGACCTTCATAAAATAGTTTTTTTCCTAACTCAACTCCATTTTTAGTTAACGGATATTTATCTGTATCAAATGTTATTTTAGGAAAATAAGAAGGAACTTCTAATTGATAAGGTTCATCAACGATTTGTCCATAATCAATATCATCATCGTTACAACTTAACAAGATGAATAAACTGAATATAATTGTTATTATTTTATTCATTGTTTGTAGAATTATGCGGTGTTTTATAAACACCGCTATAAACTTTATTGATTTTTTTCATCGTTATGTACATGATCAACTCGAAACATATTTTGTATGTTCTCTGTTACCAATTGTGCAAAGTTGGAAGATCCCATAATATTATTGTTCGACTCATCTAATGTCAATTTATGGTTACCACTTAAATAGGTATTCAAATTTGCCATAATATGAATAGATGGCTTAATCTTAGAAGTTACTCGTGCAGATGTAGGTAAATCTAATGTTACTTCTTTATATAAATCTTGAACATTATTTTTGTTAATATCTCCCATATTTCCTGTGTGAGTTAAAAAGAATGTATCAGTAGTAGTTTTGCCATAAAAACCTTCTATTTTAAAGAAAACATAACCAGCAGCCCAAGCCCAAGTCATTCCATTTTTCTTTGCTTTTTCCCAAAAAGTAGCTTGTCCAGTCTGGCCTAATAAATAAGCTTTCTGAGATACACCAAGTCCAAAACGTACTTTTGTATATTTATTTTGAGGAATATTATCCAAATTTAAATAAACGACATTAGCTATTGCAGAATCTTGATTAATAACAAAAGCGCCTTTGTCTGGATCGTTTTTATGATAATCAAATTCATTTCCTTTTTCGTCAATTAATGTGATGTTAGAAATGATATATTTTAATTTTGTTAATTTATGTTTTTGTCCGTTTGATGAGGTTTGTGTTGTTTGATCTAGAACAATTCCTCCCAAATTATCAAATCCATTTTCAAACTTTAATTGAATTTTACCTGTTTCAGTTGATTTAATTTCAGAGAAATCATCATCGTTGTTGCAGGAAGTAAATAAAGTAAGTAATGCGATAAATGATAAGTTTAAAAAATATTTGATTGTTTTCATTGTAATAATTGTTTAATTTTTTTGAATAAAAATGCTGTTGGAAAACAATAATTGTTCTCCAATACTGAATATTTGTTCTATTAATTAAACAATTGGAGGTTTTAGATATTTAAAAACCCAATCGATAGAATAGGATGATTGCCAAAAGAATCGATGTTTTATTTTTACAATAAAATCTTGAATAAATGGAATATCTAAACATTCGAAATGTATATAAATTTCTGCAAATCGAATATTCTTTACTAAAACCGAATCAGATTCTTGTTCCGTTTCTTTTAGTTGCTTCGATAAATAACATTTTCCATTGCATTGCATTTCTGGTCGCTCTTTATTGATACAATATTCATCAATAATCTTCTCCTGAGTACTAATGAATACAGTAAAAGGAATTAGTGATCGAAAACCAATTAAAAGCACGAACAATGCAATCAATAAACAATTGAAACTTTTGACAAATCTTATATGAAATGTCAACTTGATTAAATGTTAATGAGATAATAATTTGATAAACAAGAATTATTTATCAAATAGGAGGCTGAAGTTGTTGATCTAATTGATATTGAGTTTCGAAAGCTAACTCGATAGTCGAAATTTTTTCAATAGATTTTGTAAAGGTAGATGTGTTAATTTCGAAGGTAGGTTGATAAATAAAATAATCAATTGCACGCAAAGAAACTTGAATTTTATTATCATCATTTTGTTCATCATTAACAGTCTTGGAAATTTGTTCTTTCAGATAACAAACTCCATTACACAATAATTCTGGACGCTCTATATTAACACAATATTCTTTAGAAATCTTATCATAATTTACCAAATAGTCAATAACTGGTAGCAATGGTCTACAAGTTATTAGAACAACAGTTAGTATGAAAAGGTAAGATTTCAATTCCTTAAAATTTTTATAAAATTAGACAGTTTTTATTTATTTTGAAAATGAAGATTATCAGTTTTTTCAGAAATTGAATTCAAGTTCCTTTTTATTGAAATAATCTTAAAAGGTTTATATTTTTTAGATTGAGAAAGATATCGTAACTTTGAATTAATCATTTTAGGATCAATTTATGGCAAATTTTATCGACATCTATAGAAGAAACAACCAATCGTGGTTGTTTTTGTCGTTGGCATATTTGCATGATGATACTTTCTTAAGAAGCTCGAAAGAGTTTATCAACTAATCCCTGTTACGACTCGAGACAGGGAACCTTCTATTTTTTTTCAATTATCAATTATTTTCAATTTTCTGTAAGGAGATTTGTATCAAATTTTAGCGAATTTTATTTTCGGTCATTTGATATTTGAGTCTTAGGAAATCTTCTTCGAATGATTGAAAGTTTAACTAAGAATTTATCAAAATGACAACAAATATTATTTTAACAACAGGATTATACGATTTAATTAAAGACCATTTAAGAAGAAAAAAAGTAACAGCAGAACAAGAAAATATCTTGACAAAAGAATTGCGTCATGCAGAGCAAATTTTGAGAAGAGATTTGGCGGATAATATTGTGACTGTAGGGAAAAAAGTAACAATAAAAGAATTAAATTCAAATCAAGAATATCAATTAAATTTTGTTAGCCCAGAAAAGGCAAAACCGAAAAAAAATCGCCATTCTATTTTGATGGATGAAGGTTTGGCAACTATTGGATACAAAAAAGGTGATGTAGTAGAGTGGCCAACAGAAAAAGGAACAAAAAAGTATGAAATTTTGAATGTAGAAACTGTAGCTTAGTTTCTTAATTGAATAGAAAAACCGAGCAAGTTTGCTCGGTTTTTATTTATATTTTTTTAAAATTACACATCTATATGAGAAGCTATAATAGGTTTTCCGTAAAATATAGTGGCATTTTCTTCAAAATTTTTAGCATTATCAGTTGTATGAAAAGTTAATGAACCATTTTTAGAACATTGTGTCTCAACTTCAGGATGACGATGTAGATAGTCAGTTAATTTATTCGCTACCAATTCTCCTTGTGAAAGAATTGTTACATTTTCTGGTACATATTGTGAAATGACGGGAAGAAGAAGCGGATAATGTGTACAAGCTAATACAATTGTATCGATTTCGGATGATTGATCAAATAAGCGTTGAATATCTTTTTCTACGATATTATTAGCTGCTTTACTGTTAATTTCATTGTTTTCAACTAGTGGAACCCAAAGCGGACAAGCATGTTGGAAAACTTTTATATTAGGATGAAACTTATTAATTTCAATTTTATAAGATTCTGATAAAACAGTTCCTTGTGTTGCTAAAACCCCAACTTTATTATTTTTTGTGTATTCATTTATTGATTCAGTTGTAGGACGAATTACACCTAAAACTTTTTTACCTTCTGGTAAATCATTTTGTTGAATTGTTCTTAAAGCTTTTGCAGAAGCTGTATTGCAAGCTAAAATAACTAAATTACAACCTAAGTCAAACAATTTGAAAACACATTCTTTTGTATATTCATAAACTGTTTCAAACGAACGAATTCCGTATGGAATACGTGCATTATCACCTAAATAAATATAATCATATTGCGGTAATTTTTTCTGAATTTCCTTGAAAACGGTTAAACCTCCATAACCAGAATCAAAAACACCAATTGGTCCTTGCATTTTAGCTGTCTTAATTTGATGATAAAATTACAAAATGTATTGCAAATAAAAATGAAATTATAAATTCAAAAAATGATCCTTTTTAGGAGTCAGAATTAATTTAAAAATAAATAATATGATTCCTGTAATTTGAATAATAGAAGCTAAAAATAGCATCAAATTGGTAGAAATAATAAAATGAAAATGGGTGATTTTACACAAAATGCCAATTATAAATAGAATTGAACCAAAAAGAAAAATAATAAGTGGAAATATAAATCTCATAATTTTCTAAATTTTTAAAATCCCTCTAAAACCACGTGCAGCATAATATGATTGGGCGCCGTTGTGATAAACAAAAATAGTTCCGTAACGATAATCACCAAATATAGCACCTCCTAATTCTCTAATTAGTTCTGGAGTTTTTAACCAACTTGACGTTTTTTGATCGACAATTTCTACAGATTGTAATAAACGATATTCGTCTTCAGTAAGTAACTCAATTTTCATATTTTTTGAGACATCAATCGCATTATTTTTTGGTTGATGTTCTTTGCGAGACGTTTGTCCTTCGTAATCATACGCCAAACTTCTACGCTCTTTTGGACTTTCCGTCGAACAATCTACAATATAATACTCGTCTGTTTTATCATCATAAAAAATAACATCAGGTTCTCCTCCGGTAATTTCCATTTGATGTAAAGACCAATTTTTTTCAGGTTGATTAATGATTTTCTCTTCAATTTTTTGCCAATCTAAACCTTGATGTCTGTGCATATTTTTCTCAAAACGTTCTTTCAAAATCTGAATGCAGTTATTTTGTTCTGATGGAGTTAGTTCGTTTTGAGACATAATTGATTGATTTTTTAATAAGTTTCTAAATAAGTAAAAATTTTTATATTAGTATTTTATTTATAGAGATTTAACTACTATTTTTTATTAAAAAGGTAGCTAAATTATAATAATATTAAAGTATAAAAATATGAAAAGTAAAATTATATTCTTGATTTTTTTAATTTCAATAACATTAAATGCTCAAAATCAAGATTATTCTTATGTTTCTCAAAGAGAATTTTTAAAAATTAACTCTTATCCTATTGAAAGTTTATCAGAATATTATTCTGATATTCTTAATTTTTTACTGATAAGTCCAAGTCAAGAGAAAAAAGAAAAATTTGGATTTATTTTTTCTGATGGAAGAATGTTTAAGTCAGGAGAATTCGATTATGCTTCAGATTTTAAAGGAAAATATGCAAATATTATTAAAGATAATGTTCCTGGGCTTTTATTTAAAAATGGAGATACAAAGTACTTTCCTGAATATGATATAACTTATTGGAATGAGGATAATCTTGGTTTAGCAATCAAAAATAATAAGTATGGATTCATTGATAAAAAAGGAAAAGTTATTGTTTCTTTAAGTTATGATGATGCATTTCCTTTTTATAAAGGGTATGCTTCTGTAAAAAAGGGTGAAAAATGGTTATACATTGATAAAAAAGGAAATGAATTAGAATATTTAAAAGAATTAGAAACATCATACAAGCCTATTATTGAAAATAAGGTTTTAGTAAGTGATACAAAACAAACTAAATCTATAAAAAAAATAAGTACAATTACTACAGTATTTGTGGAATCAATGACTCAAGTAAAAAGTAGTGTATATCCTGAAAATTTATATGATTTAAAAAGAAAAAAACTACTAAATTTTTCCAATTATGATGATATTTCTGGTTATTATGAAAATGGGTTAATGAAGGTTATGAAAAATGGAAAAATAGGTTTTGTAGATGAAAATAACCAAATAGTAATTCCAATAATTTATGATCATGTTAATCAAGTTTTAAAAGAAATGATAGTTGTTAAAAAAGGTGAACTTTGGGGAGTCATTGATATTCATAATAATATTTTAATCCCTTTTGAATATAATTACTTGAGTTCTTTTTATGAAGGATTAGCATTTTTCACAAAGGACAAAGGTTTAAAAAAGATTGGTTATATTAATTTATCTAATCAAATTGTTATTCAACCAGAACTAGAATTTCACTGGTATGGAAATTTTAAAAATGGAATGGCAGTAGCTAAAAAAAATGAAAAATTTGGGTTTATTGATAAGAAAGGGAAATTTATAATTCCAAATAAATATATAGAAGCATATCCTTTTGTTAATGGAGTAGCTCTTGTAAGATTAGATAATAAAAAATTTACATTTATTAATATAAAAGGAGAAAATATTTTAAAAAATGATTATAAACAACTTTATCCTTTAAAACACGGATTTGCAAGATATATTAATTAGATATAATAACCCACAGTATTTAGTATAAAATTAATAGCCTCGTTTAAAATTTTTAAGCGAGGTTTTTTCTATAATAATTTTTTTATAAGATTAATCTGAAAATTATATACATCATCTTCCAAATTGTATAATCTTTTGAAATGAAGTTGTACGAAATTTGTAACAGAAGATTTTGTAAATTTAAATGAAGTAAATCGCTCAAATTCGAAAATATAACATGGAAAATACAAAGAAATTATTTATAAAAAATATGGTTTGTCATCGCTGTAAAGTAGTAGTAGGACGAATTTTGAAGATGAATAACATTGAAACAAATCATATCGAATTGGGAGAAGTTGAATTGAAAAATCCTATTGATAATGAACAATTAGAATTGGTTCGGAATGAATTAGAAGAAGTTGGTTTTGAGTTGATTGATGATAAAAGAAGTAAGTTGATTGAACAAATAAAAACATTGATTATTCAGCTGGTTCATCAGGAAAATAACGAACTTAAAGTCAATTTATCTGATTATTTGAGTGAGAAAACTAATTTGGATTACAAATATATTTCGAATCTATTTTCAGAAATGGAAGCACAAACTATTGAAAAATATTTTATTCAGCAAAAAATAGAAAAGGTCAAAGAATTAATGATTTATGACGAATTATCGTTGAGTGAAATTGCGTTTCAATTGAATTATTCGAGTGTGGCACATCTTAGTGCACAATTCAAAAAAGTAACAGGGTTAACACCTTCTGTTTTCAAACAATTGAGCAAACATACGCGTCGAGCAATTGATAAAATATAAATCAAAAATTATGAAAAAATATAGTTTTTTAGTTATCGGAAGTTTTCTTGCTTTTGCTGCAAATGCACAATTTAAAAATCAAGAAACCAAACAATTTCAAGTGAAAGGAAGTTGTGCAAATGCAAAAGAATTAATTGAAAAAGCAGGAAATCAACCTCGAATTTCGAAAGTAGATTTTGACACAATGACTCAAACAGCTTCGATTTCATATAATAAAGCAAAAACAAATTCGAACGAAATCTTGAAAAATATTGCTTTAGTAGGTTTTGATAATGCCGAATATATGGCGCCTGATGAAGCTTATGCAAAATTGGAAAAAGATTGTCAATATTCTCGGGATAAAAAAATGTTGATGAACCATCAAGAAATGGATCATTCTACTCATAATCAAACTGAAGCTTCTCAACAAAAAAATCAATTGTCACAAGTTTTTGATATTTACTTTTCGTTGAAAGATGCTTTTGTAAAAGCAAATGAAAGTGAAATTTCGAAACAAATTACTGCATTTACTAAATCAATTTCTGTTGTAGAAATGGGTAAACTTTCACATGAATCGCATATGGTTTGGATGGAAGTTTTGAATGATTTAGAAACAACTTCGAAACTATTATCGCAAGAAAAAAATATTGAGAAACAGCGCATAATTTTTGCAAAATTATCACAACCAATGTACAAATTAGCTCAAAAAGCAAATTTAGGTTACACAGTTTATTATCAAAATTGTCCAATGTTTGACGGCGGTTCGAATTGGTTGAGTAAAGAATCAGCTATTAAAAATCCTTTCTACGGAAATATGATGTTGACATGTGGAAGCACAGTTGAAACATTGAAATAATAATTAAAAAATAGAATGAAAATGAAGAATTTAAAGATAGTTTTAGGCGTTTCAATATTAAGTGTTTTTGTATTAACATCTTGTCAAAATAAAAAAGAAGAACCAACAGTTACTGCTCACGAAGAACAGATGTCAGATATGATGCAACCTTCGCAAACAATGGCTTACAATGTTGGAGATAAGGTTCCGAATAAACAAGTTTGTATGGTAAATAATGCGTATATGGGCAAAGATCAGTTCGAAGTTCCTTATGATGGAAAAACGTATTATGGATGTTGTAATATGTGTGTGGAACGTATTCCGAATGATGAAACTGCACGGAAAGCAACGGATCCTTTTACAGGAAAGGAAATTGATAAAGCGAATGCATATATCGTTTTGAAAGATCAGCAAGGAAATGTTGATTATTTCGAAAACGAGGAGAATTATAAGAAGTTTAGTCAATTATAATATAATCATTCACATGAGGAAATTACTTTGTTTATTTATTGTTCCATCAGCGATTGCTTTGCATGCGCAAAAACGTGTGGAATACGATTTATATGTACGTGATACCATTGTTAATTTTTCTGGAAAAGAGAAAAGAGCAATCTCAGTAAATGGTCAAATTCCGATGCCTACTTTAGAGTTTACGGAAGGCGATACAGCGGTAATTCGAGTACATAATAAATTGAATGAAGATACTTCGTTGCATTGGCACGGCGTGTGGTTGCCGAATAAGGAAGATGGAGTTCCGATGTTGACGCAGATGGGAATCAAACCTGGTGAAACGTACACGTATTCATTTCCGATTATTCAGAACGGAACGCATTGGTACCACAGTCATTCGGGGTATCAAGAACAAATCGGGATGTACGGTTCGATGATTTTGAAGAAACGCGAAAATGATCCTACGTTCCGAAAAGGAATTGATGATTTACCTACAATTCCTGTGATGTTGAGCGAATGGACAGATCTTAATCCAAAAAATATTCAACGAATGTTGCACAATGCAAACGATTGGGCGGGAATCAAAAAAGGTTCTACGCAAAGTTATGCTGAAGCAATTCGTGAAGGTCATTTCAAAACAAAAATTACCAACGAATGGAAACGTATGCTGGCAATGGATGTAAGCGATGTTTATTACGAAAAATTCTTGATAAATGCGCAGAATGAAAGTCAACTGAAACAATTCAAAGCTGGTGATAAAGTACGTTTACGAATTTCGAACGGTGGTGCATCCACTTATTTTTGGTTGCGTTATGCAGGTGGCAAAATTACGGTTGTAGCAAATGATGGAAATGACGTAGAACCTTTAGAAGTTGATCGTTTGATTATTGGTGTTTCCGAAACCTATGATGTTGTAGTTACAGTTCCTGAAGGTGGTTTATCGTATGAATTTCAGGCTACTTCTGAAGACAGAACGGGTTCGGCTTCGTTGTTCATTGGTGATGGAAAGAAACAATTGATGGAACCACTTCCAAAATTGAAGTATTTTGAAGGAATGAAGATGATGAACGACATGATGAATATGAACGGAACAATGAACGATATGGGAATGAAAATGAGCTTACAGCAAATGGACATGAACACCGTGATGTATCCTGAAATTTCTGGCGAAGCGAAAAAGAAATCCAAAAAATCAAAGAAAGATTCTGTTGAAAATCATTCAGAAATGGTTGAAATGGATCATTCTTCGCACGGAAATACATCCTCAAACATTACCACTTTAAATTACGGAATGCTAAAATCACCTGAAAACACAACACTTCCGAAAGATGCTCCAATAAAAGAAATGCGTTTCGAATTAACAGGAAATATGAATCGTTATGTGTGGAGTATGGATAACAAAGTGTTTTCGGAATCGGATAAAATTCCAGTCAAAAAAGGTGAGATTCTGCGTATTACCTTATATAACAATTCGATGATGCGTCACCCAATGCATTTACATGGTTTCGATTTTCGTGTCATTAATAAAAATGGTGAATATTCTCCGCTGAAAAACGTGTTGGATATTATGCCGATGGAAACAAATGTCATCGAATTTGAGGCAAATACAGAAGGTGATTGGTTTTTCCATTGTCATATTTTGTATCACATGATGGGCGGAATGAATCGCGTTTTTGAGGTTGGAGATTATCAAAATCCTAATTTACCAAATAAAAAACATGCTTATAAAATGTTGCAAATGGAAAGTAATATGAAGCATGTTATGGTAGAAAATGATTTCGCTACAAATGGTTTAGATGGTATGTTGATGGTGCAAGATGCACGTTGGGCTTTTACTTCGGAGTGGGGAATTGGTTACAAACCAGAACACGGTTATGAAGTAGAAACACATTTGGGACGTTTTATTGATCGAAATCAATGGTTTCAAGTTTTTGTAGGTTTTGATTGGAATCAACACAAAATGTTAACAGACCACGGAATTGTAGAAAAGAATATTTTTGGTCAAAAAACAGATAGAAACAAAGGATTATTCAGTGCTGGTTTTGTGTATAAATTACCAATGTTAATTGATTTTCAGACCGAAATTTATCAAACAGGAAAAGTTCGTTTGCAACTGATGAGAGAGGATATTCCAATTTCAAAACGAGTTCGCGCTGGTTTTATGTGGAATACAGATAAAGAATATATGGGCGAGTTGAGCTATATCTTGAACAGAAATATGCACATCAGAACTCATTACGATAGCGATATGGGATTCGGTGTAGGATTGAGGTTAGTTTATTAGAAATATAAATAGTATAAAACATAAAAAGCTTCGAGAATTTTCTTGAAGCTTTTTTATGTTTTATAATTCTTGAATGATTAATTCATCGCTTTCAGCTCATTTAAAAAATCGACGATATCCTGTCCAGAATAATCTGCCATACCCATTGTTGTATGTGCAATATTTCCTTTCTTGTCCAAAATAACTGTTGTTGGTAACGAACCATTAAAAAACTCAGTAGGAATAGATGAATTTGGATAAACTACAGGCAACGATAAATTTTTACGTTCCATAAATTTTGCTACTTTATCACGTTTTCCTTCTACTTCAACCGTCAAAATAACGATTTCGTTATCATCTTTTACTTTATCATAAAGTTTTTGAATTGATGGCATTTCCGCGATACAAGGCGGACACCAAGTTGCCCAAAAATTCATGAATACAACTTTACCTTTCAAATCTTCCATATTGATTGCTTTTCCGTCAGCATACACCATTTCGAATGTATAATTTGCTTTAGATTTTGGTTGAGTTGTTGGTTCAACTTTTTCTAATTTCGGTTCAAATAAGCCTAATTTCATTAAACCTTGTTGCATCATTGCTTTTGCTTCTGGCACAAAAAGTAAGACCAAAGCCAGCGCACCTATGATAATTGTTGAATAATTTCTTTTTAACATTGCTATAAATTTGTTATTGTTTGTTCCCATTGTAATCCGCTTATATCGGTTAAAACTACTTTGTGAATTTTGTCTGAAATATCAAAATTCAGATTTGCTTTCGCTCCCAAAGGTAACACCAAACTGTGTTTGTTCGGTGTAACTTTTGCTACATAATAATTCGAAATTTGTTGTTTGTCCAAATTAGATAACTCTTTCATATCCAAACTTTCAATTATTTCATTTTGATGATTATGAAAATCAATTTGGATTAAAAAAGAGCCATAAACATCCGCGCCTTCTATTCGCATTACATCAAATGAAACCTTGTTTTGATATTGTTTCAAATTAGATATTTCTACTTTTGGTTTGACAGATTTATTGTGCAAAGTCCCGTAAACTCCACCATGAAAAACCTGATTTGTAAACAAAGTAACGAATAAAATAAAAAAACTAAGACCTACAAAATAAGGTCTATACTTTTTGATTGAAATTGAATTCCAATTATTTTCTTGTTGAATAAATTGATTTTTATTGAAAAAATAATCCAACGAAATTTTTCCAGAACCAGCCTGAAATAGCGTAAAACCTCCAGCTAATCCTAAAACACCAATTTGCCATTCATCCAGACAAGTTGTACCAATCCAGCCCGAACCAAGTAAAATTCCCATTGCCAAAAAGAAAACGGCAATACTCATGATTCGTGTTTTGTAACCAAGCATTAAGAGTAAGCCTACAACGCCTTCTACAATGGTGAAAATCCACATGTTCCAAAGTAAGGCTTCAGGATTTTCGACTAAATATTGAATAAGTGGTTTGATGAAAAGGGCATTTGGTAAAAAATGATTGAATTTTTCGCCAATATAACCCGCAGCTTCTGGATCGAGTTTATTTTCTAAAATTAAACGCCTCCAAAAGGCAGAAAAGTACGTCCAACCAATGACTAAACGTAACGCCAATACAGCATTACCCATTGATAAAACAGATTTATTTTGCATGAATTTTTATATAAGTGATTGAATATTGTTGTCTAAATTAATTGTGAAAAATTAAGATATCAACGAATATTTCAATTGCTTATACAACAGATAAAAAGGTATTTTTGGTGATTGAATTTCATTCGAATCAATATCTTCTTCAATTAATGAAGAACGTGCTAACCCAATGAAATGAATCGGTGAATTTGGTAAATCGAAATTCGGAACATCAAGATTCTTTGTTGATTTTTTAATAGTTTCAAACTTAACAACAGAACATGAATTCGAATGATTTTGATTGATTTTGACTTGAGAAGTTTTTGTTTGATGAACATTTTCTACTTCCAAAATCGTATGAATAGAAGCTTTGATGCTACATGGCGTAAGTAGCACAAAAATCGAAGAGATAATTAAAATGAAACTTCTAAAATTCATGAAACGAAACTAATCATTAATTTTCAATAAAAACCAATTCACAATTAAACTTTAAGAAATTATTAGAATTTCTATCTTTGTCTTGATGAAAGAAAAACTACTATTTTTTGTTTTAATAATTCTAACACTTTTACTTTTCGTTTTGAGTTTAAGTGTTGGAAAAGTCTCGATTTCTTTCACCGAAATTTTTAATGTATTTTCTGGTCATTCAGACGAAATGTTGCATAATCTTGTCCTTAATTTTCGTTTACCAAAATCATTAACTGCTTTATTGGTTGGTATTTCGTTGCCAATTTCAGGTTTTTTAATGCAAGAATTATTTAAAAATCCGTTGGCAGAACCTTCTGTTTTGGGAATAACTTCGATGGCAAGTTTAGGTGTTGCGATTGTGATTTTTCTTTTTTCGATGATAGGTTTAGAAGAATTTCTTAACAATCCTTGGATTACAATTATTGCTTCATTTTTAGGCGCAATTGTCGCGTTGTTTTTGGTTATTTCATTATCATTTCGTGTTAAATCATCTGTATCTTTGGTGATTATCGGATTTATGGTTGCAGGTTTAGCAGGTGCATTAATTGGCATGATGCAATATTTTGCTCCTTCCGATAAAATAAAAACGTATTTAGTTTGGGGATTTGGCTCATTGAGCGGTTTGTCGTGGGAACAATTAGGCGTTTTTGGTTTATTTGTTTTGTGTGGAATTATCGTTTCCTTATTTACTTTGCGAGGAATTACAGCTCTTTTATTGGGAGAAAAATATGCACAATCTTTAGGAATTAATATCAAAAAATTACGTTTTACGATTTTAGTTTCAACAGCTTTATTAACTGCTTCAGCTACGGCTTTTGCAGGACCAATTAGCTTTATAGGATTGGCAGTTCCACATATTTGCAGAACATTGTTACGAACAGGTGATATGAAAATTTTATACCGATGGATTTTCGTTTCAGGAATATTTTTTATGTTATTATTTTCGATTTTGACAGAAGTTTTTCCGTTTGGAACATTACCAATTAATATTATTACAGCATTATTTGGAGCGCCGATTGTCATTAGTATTTTGTTGAATAATAAAAATGAAGTGCGATGAAAAATACCGTTTTGAAATTAGAAAATGTTTCAGTTGGATATGGTTCAAAAGAAATTGTTTCGGCTATAAATGCGACTATAAATTCGAATGAATTAGTTGCTGTTTTAGGAAAAAATGGAGCAGGAAAATCAACATTGATTAATTCTATTTTAGGTTTTCAGAAAACATTGAATGGAGAAATTTATTTAGAAAATAAGCCAATCAAAAAATTATCTTCTCAAGAAATTGCACAGCAAATAGCAGTTGTTTTACCACGTTTGTCGATTGTTCCAAAAATCAAAGTTTCGGAATTGGTTGCCATGGGACGTTTGCCTTATCACAAGGTTTTGAAAAAGATTTCTAACGAAGAACAAAACTTAATTGATGAGGTTTTAGAATTGGTTGGAATTACAAATTTAGCAAATCAATTTGCGAATGAAATCAGTGAAGGTCAATTACAATTGGTGATGATTGCACGTGCATTATGTCAAGATGCTAAATTGGTAATTTTGGATGAGCCTACTTCTAATTTAGATTTAGCGAATCAATATCGAATTTTCAATTTATTGACTGAATTAAAATTAAAAACAGATAAATCATTTCTAATGATCACACACGAAGTTGATTTTGCTTTAGAGAAAGCAGATAAAATTTGGTGGATTGAAAATGGAAACCTTTTCGAAAATATTTCAGAACAAATGGCTTTTGAGCATCAAATTATTCAGAAGTTATCCAATCAAAATCTGATATATGATGAAAAAAATAATCGCTTTTCGACACAAAAATCATTTTCTAAAACGATTGGTGTAAAAGGAAATTCGGAATTGGCTTTTTGGGTAAAAAATGCCTTAATTCGTAATGGAATTTCTGTAGAAAATAATGCGGAAAATCATATTGAAATCACAGAAAATAACATCATCTTTGAAGGAATAAAGTTTGAAACGATAGAAGAAATTGTAAATTTTGTACAACACTATGAAAAATATAATTGTAACGGGAGCGAGTAGAGGAATTGGTTTTGAATTGGCAAAACAACATTTGGAATTAGGAAATCGAGTGTTGACAGTCTCTCGAAATGTAGATAAATTGAAGGAATTAACAGCTTTTGCAAAAGAAAATCAATATCAGTTTATCGGTGTTGATTTGGCTAATTTTGATGAGATTTCAGATGTTTTGAAAGCTGTGGAATCTTGGAATAAAGTAGATGTTTTGTACAATAATGCGGGAGTTTGTATCAACAAACCATTTATAGAAATGCAACAAGAGGATTTGTTAACTTCTTGGCAGATTAATTTTATGGCACCTTATCGCTTGATACAAGTTTTGATGCCAAAATTTGATACATCTTCTCATGTAGTTAATATTTCGACAATGGGAGCTGTACAAGGTTCGGTGAAATTTCCTGGTTTGTCTGTTTATTCGTCTTCAAAATCTGCAACGGTTAATTTGACTGAATTGTTAGCAGAAGAATTAAATGAACTTGGTCCAAGAATAAACGCAGTAGCGTTAGGAGCGGTGCAAACAGAAATGTTAGAAGAAGCGTTTCCGGGATATATTGCGCCTTTGCAACCAGATGAAATGGCCGAATATTTGGTCGATTTTGGATTGAATGGTTGGAAATATTTCAACGGAAAAATTCAACAAGCTTCTATTTCTACTCCTTAGGAAAAATAGAATTTAGATAAATAATAAAATCCAACTTTGTGAAGAGTTGGATTTTTTTAATGCTATTTATTTAAAATTAATTGTAACTAAAAAATAATGTGGAATTTTGAAATGTTCGCCCAATTTTTCTGGTGCAATATCTGATTGAGCAACTTCACAATATGAACCTGAACCATCTGGATGAATTGTTGGAGTGAGAATAGTAAATATTGCATTTTTCTTATTTGGATTGATTGTTATTTCTTTTTTCTCTCCAAAAAAATCTTTTAAAGCATATTTATCTGAATCATTCATAAGAATGAAATAAGATTTTTTTGTTCCAAAAAGATCGCTTCTAATATATGTTTTAAGTTTTCCATCACTCATTTTGAAAAAGAATTTTAATGATAATGAATTTGAATTAATCTTGAAATAATCAGATTCTGAAGAGTCAAAAAGTAACTTTTTAGTAGTAAATTTTCCATTTTTATATTCTTCAAGATTAATTTGATAATTTTTTCCGTTTAGTAAATCTCCCTCAAAATTTAAAGTTTCGATATAAATATTTTCAAAATCAGTGATATCTTGAATTTCACCATTATCGCTTCCGTATTTATAAGTCATTTTTATTGTATTTTGACTGAATGCAAAATTTGAAATTAAGAATAAAGAGAAAGTAAATTTTAATAGTTGCTTCATTTTTATAGTTTTAATAATATACTATAAATGACGCAAAAAATAAATGAATGTTGCATTTATCTAAAAAAATAGATTGAAGTGCTTGAATAATAGATCTAATTCGATTCAAAAACTCGTTTTCTAAAAATATACATCAATGGAAAACTGCGTAAAAACATCCAAATTCCAAATGCAATCCAAATTCCATAAATATTTAAACCAAAGTAATCTGCAAGATAAATGGTTGGTAGAAATCCAAGAAATGTTGCGATAATTAAGTTGTTTCGCAAGAGTTTTGCATCGCCCATTCCCTTGAAAAATCCATCAAAAATATAAGCCAATGTGTTGATTGGTTGCATCAGTAAAACCATCCAAAATACAGAATTGAAAATGATCAAAACATTTGGATCTTGATTGAAAATTTGCCCAATTTGATTATAAAAAATGAAACAAATCGCAATTAAAATACACGCAATTAAAACTGAATATTTGGAAATATCTTTGCTTAAAATCCAAAGTTTAGGATAGTTTCGTTCGCCTTGTAAACGACCTGCCATCGCGTTTCCAGCACCTGCATATCCGTCAATAAAGAATGAAAAGAACAACCAAATATTCATCAAAATACTTTGCGCGGCGATATAATTTTTTCCGTAATCGGTGGCGTAAGAATTCGCAAGAAAAAATGTAACATTCAACGAAGCTGTTCGTAAAATAAAATTAAAACTTAAGTTGACATATTTCTTAAAAAGTGGATGAATGGTTTTTCCTGGATTTAATCCAAATGAAGTTTTCGTGAAATAGTAGTAAAACGCCATAATTACCATAATCAATTGTGCAATCAAACTCGCATAAGCAGCGCCTTTGATATGATAAGCAGGAATTATCCCATTTACTCCAAAGATTAGAATATAGTCTAAAAAGACATGAACAAATGCAGCTGTTAAACTACATTTCATTGCCCAAACGGTGTTTTGCATTCCTCTAAATGCTCCAAAAAGAGTCAATGAAATAAGTGTTAATGGAAAACCAAATGCTCTGATTTTGTAATAATCAACCGAAAATTGAAGAACCAAATCTTTTGCATTGTACAATTCGAATAGATTTTGTGCAAAAAAATACGTTGGGACAAAAATAAGTAAACTCAAAAATAGATTGAAATATAAAGCTTGTGGAACTAAAGTTTTGAGACTATCCAATTTATTTGCACCAAAACTTTGCGAAACCAAAGACGAAATAGAGGTTTTGGTTTGGGCAACAATCCAGATAATTCCTGAAAGAAAAGAACCAACTAAACCAGTCGCAGCAAGTGCTTCAACCGAATATTCTTTTACATTACCCACCATCGCAATATCGGTTAAGGTAATAAGAGATTCGGCAATTCCCGAAAAAATAGCAGGAATAGCTAATTGATTAATTTGTTTGAACGTAATTCTATCCGAAACCAAACTCATTTCGAAGAATTATTTTTTTACGCGTTTGTAAGGCGGTTTGTTTTTGATGATTTGACTCAACATAAATAAGGTAGTTCCGACCAATGTGAAATAACCTAAAAGTGGTAAGCCAGGAATGTGATAATCGTTGTATTTGAACATGAAAATACATGCTAAATATCCAGCGAAAATCAAATAATAAATTACTTTTTTGAATGATCCGTATGTAAATTTTCCTCGAATATATTCAATCAAATTCAACAGAATTAAAAAGAAATAAAAACCGAAAAAGATGTAGCGCAATGGATTAATCGGACGATCGGTTGTTCTTATATTCACCATTAAATTGTAATTGTAAACACCGTTATAAATTAATAACAATAAGATAAGAACGATAATGATACGAAGTATTTTCATAAAGTATTTTTGCACTAAAAAAGCTGTCGAAACAGCTTTTTGATTTTATTTTACAGGTTTGAAATCTAATGAAAGTGAATTCACACAATAACGTAAACCAGTTTCTGTAGGTCCGTCATCAAAAACGTGTCCTAAGTGGCTTCCACAATTTCCGCAAAGAATTTCTGTTCTCTTCATTCCGTGCGAAGTGTCTACGCGTTCTACGATTTTACCTTCTTTAATTTCTTTGTCGAAACTTGGCCAACCACAATGTCCATCAAATTTAGAAGAAGAAGAAAACAATTCTTCTCCACACGCATTACACGTGTAAATTCCGTTCTCGAAATGCATGTTAAATTTTCCTGTAAAAGGACGTTCTGTTCCAGCTTCTCTTAAAACATAATACTCTTCAGAAGAAAGTTCTTTTTTCCATTCTTCGTCTGATTTATTGATATTGAATTCAGGTTTTTCGTTCATCGTAACGGTGTTTGAAGGTTGTTCTACTTTAGCATCTTCTTTCTTGTGTTGAGATGTACAATAAACCATAAGGCTTAATATTAATCCAACAACAAAAAAAGAAGTATATTTTTTTAGGCAATCCATTGATTATATTTTTCAAAAGCTTGTCTGATTTCTTCTTCAGTACAAACTACATCATAACGACAATTTCCAATCTTGTTGATCAAACTAAAGTTGATTGAATTGTTTTGATTTTTTTTGTCGTGTTTCATCCATTCCATTAAGTTCGGAAAAATTTTCATATCAATTGTATTTAATGCATACATTGACGAAAAACTTTCGCAAACTTCTTCTACATCAGATTTAGAAATTAATTCTTGATCATAACTAAGGAACGTTTCAATAATCATTCCGATTACAATTGCTTCACCATGTAAAAGTGGAAAATCAGTTTCTAAGGATTCACTTTCGATAGCATGACCAATTGTATGACCGAAATTTAAAATTTTGCGTTCACCTTTTTCATACGGATCATTGTCAACTACATTTTCTTTGATATGAATAGAATCCATGATAAAAGGGGCCAAAGCTTCGGCATCGTGCGAAGGTAATTGCACCAAATTATCCCAATGGTCACGGTTTTTTATTAAGCCATGCTTCAACATTTCTGCCAAACCAGATTTTACTTGACGTTGTTCTAATGTCAACAAAAATTTGGGATCAACTAACACCATTTCTGGTTGTGTAAATGTCCCAATCATGTTTTTCATTCCTTCCAAATCAATTCCATTTTTTCCGCCAGCAGAAGCATCGACTTGCGATAATAACGTAGTTGGAATGTTAATAAATTTGATTCCACGCTTGAAAGTAGAAGCCATAAAACCTCCCATATCCGTTAAAACTCCACCACCAACATTAATAACTAATGAATGACGGTCTGCACCCAATTCGCTTAATGCTAACCAAAGATTGGTTACAGTATCGATGTTTTTATTTTCTTCTCCAGAGTCAATTTCAAGGATTTCATAAGCAGAAATATTGTCCAAATCGGCTAATAATAGCGGTAAACAATGCACATGAGTGTTCTCATCTACCAAAAAGAAGATAGAAGAAAAAGTGTTATTTGCAAGGTAATCGTCTAATATATATGCGATTGAACCAAAATGAATCGGAGCTGATTTCAAAATGAAAAATGTTTTTAAAATGTGCCTAAAATTACGACGACCTTTTTACATCAACCAAATATTTTGAATGATTTATTTTAGGATGGCTGTCGGTAGAATCTATATTGATATTATCGACTTATAAAATAATTATTTTTAAATTTGCACAAATTCATAGATCAATGAACATAGTTCTTTTTGATGGCGAAGAATGGGAAGATTTTTTGCCCCTAACATTTACAAGACCTGTAGCTGCCCTAAGAATGGGTATATTGAGTTTTGCAGAACGTTGGGAAAAAATACTAAATACAGAGGTTTCTTATCAAACTAAACCTTATTTGCAAGAAAAATTTCCTGCTAAATTAGAAACCGAAAATACATTTATCAACCCAACTTTTTTTCCGAATGAAAAATTAATTGAAGCGATAAAGAATTTAAAACCAAACCAAACCCTAATTTTTGACAATCAACTTGTAGCAGTTAAATCAACTGAAGAAACTCCAAAAATCACATCAGATATTATTCAATTTGAAGATGAAGTAATTCATCTACAACATTCTTGGGATCTGTTTACTTACAATTTCCAGGCAATTGAATTTGATTTTGATTTGGTGACAAAAGGAAGAACTTCTCAATCAATATCTACAACCAACCAAGTTTTAGCTCCTGAAAAAATATTTATTGAAGAAGGTGCGAAAGTTGAATTTTCTATTTTGAATGCATCAGAAGGTCCAATTTATATTGGAAAAGATGCCGAAATTATGGAAGGTTCTATGATTCGTGGCGGATTAGCTTTATGCGAGCATGCAAAAATAAATATGGGTGCAAAAATATATGCTGGTTGTACGATTGGTCCTTTTTGTAAAGTTGGTGGTGAATTAAATAATTCAATCCTAATAGCATATTCAAATAAAGGACATGATGGGTTTTTAGGGAATTCTGTAATTGGAGAATGGTGCAATTTAGGCGCGGATACAAATAACTCAAACTTGAAAAATAATTATGCAGAAGTAAAGTTATGGAGTTATAACCAAAAAAGATTTGTAAAAACAGGTTTGCAATTTTGTGGTTTAATAATGGGCGATTATGCTAAATCTGCAATCAATACACAATTTAATACTGGTACAGTTGTTGGAGTTTGTGCGAACGTTTTTCAATCAGGTTTTCCACCAAATATGATTAAACATTATAGTTGGGGTGGACAATCAGACGCTCCTGTTTTTAATTTTGATAAAGCTTGTGAAGCTGCAGAAAAAATGATGGAAAGAAGAAAAATTGCTTTTACACTTGCTGATAAAAGAATTTTAGAACATATTTTTAATTTAAATAATAACTAATTTAATAACGAGTAAATCATAAGAATTTAAGTTTAAAATTGTAATATGATTAATTTTACGTGTTAATCTTTTAACAATTAATTAAAAAATCCTTAATTTTGCTTTTTGTTAGAAAAGAATATTTGTGAAATGACTGGTAAATATAAAAACGTTTTAGAGTTAATTGGAGATACTCCATTAGTTCAGTTAAACAGAATTAACCAAGACATTCCAGGCGAAGTTTATGCAAAGTTAGAATGTTACAATCCTGGACATTCAACAAAAGACAGAATAGCTTTACATATTATAGAAGAGGCTGAAAAAAATGGTCTATTAAAACCTGGTGCTACGATTGTAGAAACAACTTCAGGTAACACTGGATTTGCTGTAGCTATGGTGGCTATCGTAAAAGGGTACAAATGTATCTTAGCGGTATCGGATAAAACAAAGGCAGAAAAGATTTCATTCTTGAAAGCGATGGGAGCAAAAGTATTTTTGTGCCCTGCGAATGTACCTGCTGATGATCCAAGATCATATTACGAAGTAGCAAAACGTATTGCTGCGGAAACGCCAAATTCTCTTTATATTAATCAATATTTTAATCAAGGGAATACAGAAGCTCACTATTTAACAACAGGTCCTGAAATCTGGAATCAAACAGAGGGTAAAATTACTCACCTAATCGGTTGTACAGGTACAGGAGGAACTTTGACAGGTAGTGCACGTTATATAAAAGAGCAAAACCCAGATGTGAAAATCATCGGAGTTGATGCTTATGGATCAATATTGAAAGGTTATCACGAAACTGGAAAAATTGATCAGAATGATATCTATCCTTACAGAATCGAAGGAATGGGAAAAAATTTAGTTCCTGGAGCTTTAGATTTTGAAATGGTTGATTCTTTTATCAAAGTGACAGACGAAGAAGCTGCTTATCGTACAAGAGAAATTGCTTTGAAAGAAGGAATTATGGCAGGATATACTTCTGGTGCTGCAACACAAGCATATAAACAATTGGCTGAAGCTGGAGAATTTGACGAAAATTCTTTAGTTGTAATTTTGTATCCAGACCATGGTTCGCGCTATATGACAAAAGTTTTTAGTGATGATTGGATGGCAGAGCAAGGCTTTACAAATAGCAGACTCAATGGTTTAGAAGCTCGAGCAACAGTCGAAAGAATTAAATAATACGTATATTTGTAAAAATTAAATATTTAAAGTAGGTAGTGTTCGTTCACTTTCTACTTTTTTTCAATTAATAAAAAATTAAACTATAATAAAATGGACATTTTTGAACGTTTAAAACAGAACCCTGGACCATTAGGTCAATTCGCTGATTATGGTGAAGGTTATTATGTTTTTCCACAGTTAAAAGGAGAAATTGGACCCGTAATGGAATTCCAAGGTAAAAAAGTAATTACTTGGTCAATCAATAACTATTTAGGTTTAGCTAACCATCCAGAAGTTCGTAAAGCTGATGCTGATGCGGCAGCTGAATATGGTATGGCTTATCCAATGGGAGCTCGCGCAATGTCTGGACAAACAGATTTTCACGCACAATTAGAGCAAGAATTGGCTGATTTTGTTCAAAAAGAGTCTGCTTATTTAATGAATTTTGGATACCAAGGAATGGTATCTACAATTGATGCTTTAGTATCTAAAAATGATGTAATCGTTTATGATGCTGAATGTCATGCTTGTATTGTTGATGGAGTTCGTTTACACTTTGGTAAACGTTTTATTTATCAACACAATAATATCGAGAGTTTCGAAAAAACAATTATTCGTGCACGTAAATTAGCTGACAAACAAGGCGGTGGAATTTTAGTGATTACAGAAGGTGTTTTCGGAATGACAGGTAAACAAGGAATCTTGAAAGAGATTGCAGCTTACAAAGACGAATACAAATTTCGTTTATTGGTAGACGATGCACATGGTTTTGGTACTTTAGGTAAAACTGGAGCTGGAGCTGGAGAGGAGCAAGGTTGTCAAGATAAGATTGATATCTATTTCTCAACTTTCGCAAAATCTATGGCAGGTTTCGGAGCATTTATCGCTGGTAACAAAGATATTATCCGTATTTTAAAATATAATTTACGTTCTCAAATTTTCGCTAAATCATTGACAATGCCAATGGTAATCGGAGGTTTAAAACGTCTTGAATTGTTACGTTCTCAACCAGAACTTAAAGATAAGTTATGGCACAATGTAGAAAAAATTCAGAAAGGATTAGAAGAAAGAGGATTTGATATTGGAGGTTCTAACACGTGTGTTACACCAATCGTATTGAATGGTTCTCCTATCGAAGCGACTGTATTAGCGAAAGAAATGCGTGAAGAATATGGTATTTTCGTTTCTGTAGTAGTTTATCCAGTTATTCCAAAAGGAATGATTATTTTCCGTATTATCCCAACTGCTGCTCACGAAGACGAGCACATTGAGTATACGTTAAACTCATTTGCTGAGATTAAAGATAAATTAGCTGACGGATATTACAAACGCAAAGCAGAAGAATTGAATGTTGATTTTGTTCAATACTAAAATAAATATTCAATCAAATAATAGAAAAACCCTAAACTGAATAAGTTTAGGGTTTTTTGTTTGTATTCTGTTCAAAAGTTAAGTAATTATTCCCTTCTTTCCACATTTGATTTACTATATTTGTTTACAAATTAAACACACAAACACACAACAATTTTAATTATGAAAATTCACAATTTTAGTGCAGGACCATGCATTTTACCACAAGTTGTTTTTGACAAAATGGCTCAAGCTTGTTTAGATTTCAACAATTCAGGAACATCAATCTTAGAAATTTCTCACCGTCGCAAAGATGCGGTAGAAGTAATTGATACAGCAAGAGCGTTGGTAAAAGAATTGATGAATGTTCCAGAAACACATGACGTAGTTTTTATGCAAGGTGGAGCTTCATTGCAATTTCCTACTGTAGCTTACAATTTATTGAAAGAAGGCGGAAAAGCAGCTTATACACAAACAGGAAAATGGGCAGAAAATGCTATCAAAGAAGCGAAGCGTTTCGGAGAAATCGAAGTTATTGCTTCTTCAAAAGATCAAAATTATAGTTATATTCCAAAAGGATATACTGTTCCTTCAGATGTTGATTATTTCCACTGCACATCAAATAATACCATTTTTGGAACACAAATGAAAGAGTTTCCAAATTCTCCAGTTCCAATAGTTTGTGATATGTCTTCGGATATTTTATCTCGCACAATTGATGTTTCTAAATTTGGTGTAATCTATGCTGGAGCCCAAAAAAATATGGGACCTGCAGGTTCTGCTGTTGCAATCGTTCAAAAAGATTTATTAGGTAAAACGGGACGTAATATTCCCGATTATTTAAACTACGAAACACATATCAAAAAAGAATCATCGTTTAATACGTGGCCAGTAATTGCAATTTACGGTGTCATGTTAAATTTACAATGGTTAAAAGAGCAAGGTGGAGTAGAAGCGATTGCAAAAATTAATACTGCAAAAGCAGATGCAATGTATGCTGAAATTGATCGTAACGGATTATTTACAGGAACTGCTGCAACAGAAGATCGTTCTCAAATGAATGCCACTTTTGTCTTAAATAACGAAGATTTCAAAGCTGATTTTGATGCAATGTTAAAAGAAGCTGGAGTTGTTTCTTTGGCTGGTCACCGTGATGTTGGTGGATACCGTGCGTCTATGTACAATGCTTTACCATTAGAATCTGTTCAAGTTTTGGTAGAAGTAATGAAACAATTTGAACAAAAATTTGGTTAATCAGCAGAAATTAGATGCTAGATATTAGTATTGAGAAATATATTATCTAACATCTAAAATCTCACATCTTAATTCTATAATAATAACATGAAAATATTAGCAAACGATGGAATTTCTAAGGCAGGAATAGAAGCTTTAGAAGCAAAAGGTTTCGAAGTAATAACTGCTCACGTAGCACAAGAACAATTAGAAAATTATATCAACGAAAATGGAGTTGAAGTACTTTTAGTGCGTTCTGCGACTAAAGTTCGTCAACCTTTGATTGATGCGACAAATCTTAAAATTATCGGTCGTGGAGGAGTTGGTATGGACAATATCGATGTTGCTTATGCACGCGAAAAAGGAATTCAGGTGATTAATACGCCAGCATCTTCTTCTCAATCTGTAGCAGAATTTGTAATTGCGCATTTGTTTTCTATCGTTCGTAATTTACACCAAGCCAATCGTAATATGCCTTTAGAAGGAGATTCTAACTTCAATGGATTGAAAAAAGCTTACGCAAAAGCAATCGAATTGAGAGGAAAAACAATGGGTGTAATCGGTTTTGGCCGTATCGGTGTAGAAGTGATTCGTGAAGCGATTGGTTTAGGAATGAATATTTTAGTGTATGATAAATTCCCAGCAACACGTGACATTGAATTAGAATTTTTTGATGGTCAAAAATTAACGTTTACCATCACTTCTGTTGATTTTGATGAAGTCATTACAAAAGCAGATTTCATTTCGCTGCATGTTCCAGCACAAGATGGATATATTTTGGGTGAAAAAGAATTTGCAAAAATGAAAGATGGCGTGATTGTAATTAATACGGCTCGTGGTGGAGTAGTTGACGAGCGTGCTTTGGTTGATGCAATTGAAGACGGAAAAGTTGCTGGAGCAGCCTTAGATGTTTTTGAGAATGAGCCAACACCAGAAATGGGCTTGTTGATGAACGAATCTTTGTCATTATCTCCTCATATTGCAGGTTCTACGAATGAAGCGCAGGACAGAATTGGAACTGAATTAGCTTCGCAAATCGTTGAGATTTACGGAAAATAATTTTGAGTTTCATTCTATCTAAAACTATTCAAAATGCCTCAATTTAAACCATTCAAAGGAATTCGACCTACAGAAGAAACTTCTCAAGAATTTGTGACGCTTGCCGTTAATCAATATTCGAAAGAAGAATTGGATTATTATATCAATAACAGAGAACACTCTTTTTTGCATATTATTTTGCCAACTTGGGACGAAACGATTCAAGATCCGAAAGAGAAATTCAGAAAAGTTCGTGAGAATTTTGAGGATTTTATTTCGAAAAAAATATTAACGCAAGACAAGTCGTCTTTTTATATTTATCAAGTCATACAGCCTGATGGACGCGAAACAAAAGGACTTTTAGGCTTGGTGAATATTGATGATTATCGTCAAAATAAAATAAAAAAGCACGAAGAAACTTTGGAGCGTCGTGTGGAATTATTTGCTGATTATTTGAAAGAATCTCATTTCCATGCGGAACCTGTTTTGTTGACCTATAAACCTGCTCAACGTGTAGATTTGTTGATTGATACGGAAATGAAACGCAAGCCGATTCTGAAAATAGAAGAAGAAAACGGAACGCAACATTTGTTGTGGAGAGTTGATAATCGTTTAAATTTAAAACAATTAAAAGATTCAATCGAAAAATTAGACGAATTGTATATTGCAGATGGACATCATCGTATGGAAAGTTCGGAGCGATACACAAAATTTGCGATTGAAAATTCGAAAGATGAAGTCTATGGTGATGAAGCGTTTAATTATACGTTAGCACTTTTAGTTTCGAATGAAGATTTGATTATCAATGATTATAATCGATTAATTAAAGATTTAAACGGCTTAACTCCAGAAGTGTTTTTAACTGCTTTAGAAGCTGATTTTGAAATTATTCCGAAAGGTGATGAATTAGTTGTGCCAACCAAAAAACATCATATTGTGATGTATTTAGATGGTCAATATTATAGTTTATATGTCAAAAATAATGTATTAATGACAGAAGGTTTAAGCGAATTGGATACTTATATTTTCGAAGAAAATGTGATGAAACCAATTCTAAATATTCAAGATTCTAAAAAGGATAAACGCATTCATTACGAATGTGGTACGCGCAATAGAGAAGGAGTAGAAGCGCTTAAAAATAAAGTTGATCATCACGATTATATTGCAGCTTTTGCTTTTTATCCAGTGGATGTGAAGGATTTGCAATTGATTGCGGATTTAGGGCTTAAAATGCCACCAAAAAGTACATATATCGAACCAAAACCATTAAGCGGTTTTGCTGTATTTGATTTGAAAGAATAAAAAATGAGTATTCAAGAAAATTTAAAAACAATCGAAGCTACAATTCCTGCTCATGTGATATTGGTAGCGGTTTCTAAGACAAAACCTGTGGAGGATTTGCAAGAAGCTTATGCGGCTGGAATGCGAGATTTTGGTGAAAACAAGATTCAAGAAATGTGCGATAAATACGAAGTTCTTCCAAAGGATATACGTTGGCATATGATTGGTCATGTGCAAACCAACAAAGTGAAGTATATGGCGCCTTTTGTGCATTTGATACATGGTGTTGATAGTTTAAAATTGTTGAAAGAAATTCACAAACAAGCCGAAAAAAATAATCGCGTAATTGATGTGTTGTTGCAACAATTTATAGCAGATGAAGAAACAAAATTTGGCTTGGATGAAGAAGAAATTCAACAGATAATGCAAGAAGAAATTCAGCATTTACCAAATGTTCGCGTAGTTGGATTGATGGGAATGGCAACGTTTACGGAAGATGAAAGTCAGATTCATGAAGAATTCCGTTCTTTAAAATCTAACTTTGATTCATTGAAATCTATTTATCAAAACATTTCTATTTTATCAATGGGAATGTCAGGAGATTATCAAATCGCGATAGAAGAAGGCAGTACAATGGTTCGCATTGGGAGTTCGATCTTTGGACATCGTAATTATTCGATTTAACAGAATATTATTGCAATACAAAACCCCTGAAATTTATGTTTTAGGGGTTTATTATTTATACAACAATTTCTAAAAAGGTAAAGTGTTTAAATTGACATTTCCACCAGAAATACATGGTTTTTATCGCTATTAGCTTCATGTAATATCGTTTCGATATTTTTAAAAACTAAGTTAGTTTGCTCTAAAATTGTTAACAGAATTTTTTTGGTTTCGCAATCTATTGGTAATTGACTAGAAATAGAATTCCATTATTCTATACATTGTGAGTAGTGTCCATTTGCAATTGGTATATTTTCTGTTTGAATAATTTTCTTATTGGTTTTAAATATATCTTTATATCAAGATATATTACAAGTATATCCAAATTAAAAAAACTATTGATAGAATTGGATCAATAATCATTATAAAAAAATAAAACCTGAACAGATTTGTTCAGGTTCTATTCATTCAGGAATAAATTTTAACCATTTCCTCCACCGCCTCCGCCGCTTTGTTCTTGGTTAGATTTTGAGCGTTCTATATTAAATTGTTTTCCGAAATTGTAACTAATTCCAATACGATACATTCTGAAAGCTTGATTAACTCCCATATTTGTTACGTTGTTAGACGTACTTGTGTAAGTTCCATTTTTATTTTCGAAAAGGTTAGAGATATTTGCCGAAAGTTGTAATTTCTTTTTAAATACCATTGCTCTCATACCAATGTTATGACGCATAAAATCTCCAAATTTGTCTAATCCATCTGTACTTTTTGTATAATATGAATAAGTGTAATTAGCAAAAAGTGTTTTCTTTTTATTTAAATCTAAATTATTTGTAATTCTAAATTCCCCATTCATTCCGTCTAATGTATAATTCATTTCAGGAATTTTACTGGTTGTTTTACGATAGAAAACATCTGCCGAAGCATTTACTTTCCACCATTTATAAGGTTTTACGTTGATGTTTTCACTTAAACCAATACTATATGTTTTTCCAATATTATAAGGCTTAGAAAGTGTAATCTTGGTATCAGGATCCATGATGCTTACTTGTTCAAAAAGATCATTCGCATTGCGGTAATACAAACTTGTTACCAATAAATCTTTATACGCATGCTCTAACTCGAAATTATTCGAATTAGAAGGCGTCAAATTTGGATTTCCTTCTGAATAATTATACTCATTTTGTTTCGTTCTTCTTGGATTTAAATACCAAATAAATGGACGATCTACACGACGACTATAGTTTAATGTAAACGAATGATTTTCCGATGATTGATACATCAAATAAGCGGTAGGATATAAGCCGTCATAAGTTTTTTCGTAATTATTTTTCGGATCTTCCATAATGCTTTTCACTTGTGCATGCTCATAGCGTAACCCAACTTTTCCTGTCAGCTTTTCACTCAATTGTTTTTCTACCGAATAATACAATGCGTAGACATTCTCTTTGTAATTGTATTTGCTTGCAAAATCGGTATCTTCATGGAAATTATCATTCGGATTAAGTTTTAAAAATCGTTGATTTTCCGCTTCATCTGTTGCCCAACGTAAACGCGTTCCATAATTCATTTTCCACGAATTAACAGGATGCTCCATATCGATACTTGCATTGAATCGGTTTGAAGAGCCGTCATTTAAGCTGTAATTATTTTCGTATTTACCAGGGATTTCTGCCCAATTAGGATCAAATTCGTTACTGATATTTTTGTTATTGCTATCGTTTCCGTTATTCGAATAGTCAAAATCGAATGTTAACTTTTTACCTTCCGTTTTGAATTTTTTGATGATATGGTAATTTAATCCCAAATAATTCCAATTCCATTTTCCACCATCCCAATTCGTCGTCATATAACGATTTGTTTTGTTGTTCACTAAATCGAAAATATCAATGACTGAATTTCCTTTACTTTCTCCTTTACCATCTGAAATATCTAAATTGAAACCTGTAATTAAGTTGTCATTGATTTGATAATCAATACCAATTCGACCACCATAATAATTGTTCTCATTTTTATTAATTCCGTCCGAAGTCCATTTTTGATCTGGATATAAAGTTGTGTTTTTACTTTTACCATACCAATTTCCTTTACCACTATAAATATTAGAGGTTAATGTCCATTTTCCTTTGCGGTAATTGATATTCCCGTTCAAATTGAATCCACCGTATTTTTGCTGGTTGTATGAAGTCGAAATAGAACCATTCAAACTTTCTTGTTTTGCATTTTTCAATACAATATTGATGATTCCACTGTTTCCTGTCGCATCGTATTTGGCTGGAGGATTTGTAATGACTTCAATTTTTTCAATATCTTCTGTTCGAATGGTTTTTAGATAATTTGACAATTGTTCACTGCTCATTTGCATTAATCGGTCATTAATCATGACGCTTACTGAACCTTTTCCTATAATCGAAATAGCATCTGTCGCTTCTTCCACCTTGATACGTGGCGCAAGTTTCAATGCATCTAAGGCATTTCCACCTTTTGCACCTTCTGCTTGATCGACATTGAAAATTAATCGGTCTACTTTCTTTTCAACTAATTTTTTTTGTCCTGTTACAACGGCTTCCGTTAACGTTACATTTTCAGTTTTAGGAACTAAAATAATTCCTAAATCCGTATGATTCATAATCGTGAGAGAGGATGAATGAAGTAAAATTCCAGCTTCTTCAATTCTATACGTATAAGTTCCTTCTTCTAAAATAACCGTAAAGTGCCCATTTTTGTCAGTAGAAATTTCATCTATAATTTTTTCGCCTTGAAAAATGATTACATCTGCTAACGCTATTGGAGCTTGATTGGTATATTGAAAAGTTCCTTTTATTTCTTGTTGAGCAAAAGTATGAACAGATGCAATACAAATAATTGGAAGAAAATATTTTTTCATTTATAGGGTTGTTTACAAATAAGACGCATCAATCATCAAAAAGTTACAAAACTATAAGTGAAAATATCTTAAATAATAATGAATTAAAGAATCAAAAACTCCCAATAAGGGGATTATTGGGAGTGAATAAACTTATTTAAGTTCTTTTTCTAATTGAATAGATTTTGGAAATAGAATGTTGTTTTCGATGTGAATATGAGTATGCAAATCATTCTCGAATTCTTCTAACATTGCATAGGTCACGCGATAAGTGTTACACGCATCTGCTGGTGGAGTGTAATGATTGGTAAGTTCTGCAATCCTTGCAAAACGATCACCTTCTGCGGTATGTTCATGTTCCATCATGTGAACTGGATTTTCAACTGTACCAAAATGAGGAACTTCTAATTCTATTCCTCTTTTCTTTGCATGAGTCATTTTTTTGATAAATGGAAAAAGAATTAATTCTTCTTTTTTTAAATGAGCACTCAAATCTTGAGCTGTTTGATTAAATAAAGCGTTTATTTCATAAAGTACTGGATGTCTTTCACCATGAACTTTGCATAATTTGTCTAAGAAAGCGAGTAAAACAGGTATTTTTTCTTCCACATAAGCATGGTGAGTTTTTTCCACATATTCTACCAATAAATCCAATGGCCAAGATTTGAAATCGATGTTATTATTCGATTGATTTGGAATATTTTCTAATTCGTTGTAAATCGTTTCGGCATCGACAGTTTTGTCTTTACACGCATCTTCGATTGTTCTTCCTCCACGGCAACAAAAATCAATTCCATATTTTTTGAAAACTGCAGCAGTTCTAAAATCTTCTGCAACCATTTCTCCTATTAAGTCTGTTCTAGTGTTCATAATAAAATACTTTTATATCCTTTATTAATTTAAATTTTTTTGAAAAACTCCCCAACCTATGTCGGGGAGTTATAGGGATTATTTTTTCAATGATAAAACATAATCGATCATTTGACCAGCTTCATCTTTTGTTACTGTAGAGTGAGGTGTCATTGGAATATCGCCCCAATTTCCTTTTCCTCCTTCAATAATTTTTGATGCCAACATATCACGATCAGCTTCTGTATATTTTGCTGCAACATCTTGATAAGATGGTCCAATCAATTTTGTGTCAACTGTGTGACAAGATAAACAGTCTGCTTTTTCAACTAAGTTTTTTCCTTTTTCAGCACTTGTTAATTCTGCTGCTTGAGGTGCTTCAGCTGGTTTTCCAACATCAACAGTTGAATAATCAATTTCGCTATCTGTCGATTTTTTGTCTTCTGCTTTGTTGCAAGAATAGAACGACACCGCAACAAGAGCGGCCATCATAAAAGTTAATTTTTTCATTTCGTAATTTTTTATTGTTCTTAATTTAGTTGTTTTTTTATAGCATCCACCGTTTCATCAATGTCAATAGCTAAGCCTTCTTTTTGGTGAACTAAAATACCTTCTTTCGAAAAAACGCTGATAATGTTTGAATGAGAGAAATCGATTGGAGAAATTTGTTTGTATTTCATTGCCAAGCTATTTGCAAATTCACGTGTATTATCTTCAGAGCTTCTCAAAAATAACCATTGTTTATTATCTATTTTATTATTTTTTAGAAAATCGGTCATTTTTTCTGGTGTATCTGTTTTAGGATCAATAGAAACCAAAACATAAGTCAAGTCTTTTCCTTTGTAATTGACTTTTGTTGCGATGTCTTTCATGTCCAATGTCAATCGCGGACAAGCCGTTTTGCATGAAGTATAAATCATCACTACAGTCAAAACTTTTCCTTTTAATTCTTCCAATTTGATTTCATTTCCATTTTGTGTTTGCCATTCGGATTGCAAATTGAAAATCGATTCAGAATCAGTTACGGTTGTTTCCGTTTTTGATTGACAAGAAAACAACACAATTAGTGGAAGCATAAGGAATAGAATTTTTTTCATCTTATTCTATTTTATAGGTTAATTAATATCTTTTGCACAACGGAATCCTAAATTGTTGACCGTGTAATTAGCTTCAATACTACCTCTTAAAGCGAAACGAATAAAGGCAGCATAATTTTTCAAATCTGATGAGGTAACCGAAGCACCAGCACAAAAAAGCGTTTCATTTACGGTATTGTCTTTTCTAGATTCACCAGAAAGCATAACCGAATTAAAATCATCTGTCCATTCCCAAATTAAACCATAAAGGTCATAAACACCCCAAGCATTTGGTGAAAACTGTTTGACAGGTTTCGTATAACTCATTTTGTTTTGATACAATTGAAGAATACGTTGGGTAAAAGCCGGATCTTCTGTTGCGTCTTTCATTTGTTCGTCTGCACGTGCAGTATATTCCCATTCATCGATTGTTGGTAAACGTTTTCCTACACTTTTGGCATAAGCTTTTGCAGCAAACCACGAAACATTTGTGACAGGCGCATCTAAGCTTACTCCTTTTGGAATCTCATAATTGGATGTCCAATGTTTCAAATAAGTACTATCGGCATAAATTCGTTTTACTTGGTCTTTTGTCCATTGCGGATTTGCCTTTAGAAATTTGATATACTCGCGATTTGTGACAGCCGTTTCATCGATATAAAACGATTGCACTTCAACTAAACTATCTTGATTTCCAACAAACGGTTTATAGAAACCACCATCAACTTTCACCATTTTTTTATCATCTTGGATAAAAGCTAAAGTGGTGGTTTCATTTTTTTGTTCTGTTGTTGTCGTTTTAGAACAAGATAAAAGTGAAATAAATACGGTTAATATAACGATTAAACGGTACATATTAATTGAACTGAGATTAATTATTTATTTGACTTAAATACTTTTGGATTGTCATTTCCATTGACTTTTATTTTTCCTAAAGCACCTTTATTAAATGCTCTGAAAATAGCATGATCCACAATTACATATTCACCTGGAACAGTAGCTTTGAACTCTACAATAGCAGCTCCACCAGCAGGAATAAGTGTTGTTTGAACATTTTCGTTTACTAAACTTCCACCTTCAGGATATACGCGATCGAAAATTTCTCCAATTAAGTGGAAAGATGAAGTTAAGTTAGGACCTCCATTTCCAACAAAGAAACGAACGGTTTCGCCAACATTAGCTTGCAATTCATTGTCGCCTAATAATCCTCCAGTATTTCCGTTGAATACAACATAATCAGGTGTTTCAGCAATAGCTTTATTCATGTCAAATTCTTGCATTCCTTTGTCGCCAAAGTTTCCTTTTACATAGAAATCTCCTTGCATAATGTAGAATTCTTTGTCAACTTTTGGTAAACCACCTTCTGGTTCGATAAGGATTAAACCATACATCCCGTTTGCGATATGCATTCCAACTGGAGCAGTAGCACAGTGGTAAACATATAAACCAGGATTTAATGCTTTAAAATTGAATACAGCTTCTTTACCTGGTGCAACAAATGATGCTTCAGCTCCACCTCCAGGACCATTCACTGCGTGAAGGTCAATATTGTGTGGAAATACACTGTTTTCATTATTTTTTAGGTGAAATTCAATCTCATCCCCAATTCGTGCTCGAATAAAACTACCAGGAACTGTACCTCCGAAAGTCCAAAAATTATATTGCGTACCATCTGCTAATTCTCCTGTTTTTTCGATTGTTTCTAAACGGACAATTAATTTTTTAGCCGCTCTATCTCCGATTGGTTCAGGAACTAATGGTGGAGAAGTTAATTTTGCTTCTTCAGCTGCCTCATTCGAAATAGCGATTGTTTCAGTGTCAGTAGTTTGAGTAGATTTTGTTGTTTGTTTACAAGCTGTCATTCCGAAAGCTAAACAAACCATTGCAAAAGGGATTACAAATTTTTTCATGTGCTTGATCTGTTAAGTTGTTTTTTTAGCCATAATTACTGTAGCGCAAAGATGCTCTTCGTATTTTTTAAATATTTTTTTCATTTTAATTACACGCTCTCTAATTTCAGGTTGAGTTGCAATTTTTTTGACAATAGTCATGAAACCATTAAATCCTTCATCGTCGATTAATCGAGACGGTTCTAGTAAGTGCATTTCTGCAGTTTCTATTGTGATAATTTCAAATCCTTCATTTATTAACCTATTTTTCCATTCTTCTATGGTTAATGGTCGTGCATTTACTTTCATGGTTTCAGCCAATTCTCGTTGAATCTCTTTTTTGATTTCTTCTGAAATCAGATCTGGTTTTAATGCTAACTCATGAATGGCATAGATGCCTTGATTTTTTAAAATACGAAAGGCTTCTTGTATGATTTCACTTTTTCGGTGATCAGCATGCATTGTCAACATAGCTTCTCCATAAACTTTTGTCTGACTTTCATTGTCCAATTCCGTCTGAGCTGCGTTAGCTAATTTGAACGTTGTTTTCTCATTTCCGAATTTAAGATTTAAGTCTTTTACAATAGCTTCTTCTAAATCAATACCTATATAGGTTTTCGGATTTTTTTGAAGTGTAATATTTGCTGTATAACCTAATCCTGGCGCAAATTCTACCACATGATCCGTTGAATTAATATCCAATAATTTGATCATTTTATCGGTCATTTGTTTCCCTCCAGGGCGTAATACTTTTTTTCCGACTTTAGCCAAAACCCAATGTCCTGACATTTTTTCAATAGAATCTTTGCTCATTTTTTTTTGTAATTAATGTGACACAAAAGACAATTAACATTAGCAATTTTAAACTTTCTGCATAAATGAAATAGTCGTGTAAAGGAGTAGGAGGTAAGCCTTTTCCTGTCATTAAAATGTCTGCTCGAGCATCCAAAACAGGTAACATCCAAAATTTTTCAAGACATAAAATAATCGTTAGAATAATGACACAAATTTTCATTGGATAGTTGATTTCTTTTCGGTTGATAAAAAATAGGAGAAGGATAATTCCTAAAAGTACAAATTGAATAATTGTTGAAATTCCAAATGTGATTTTTCCTAATTCTAATGCAATCGGTAAAGTCATTCCAGTGACTTGAAATTTTAAAGGCGTTTCAATAAAACTTATGCTGATAAAAATTCCTATCCATAAGAAAAGAAGCGCAAATATAAAAGGATGTTTTATTTTCATTAGTTCGGTTTTAAATTTATAAAAGACTTATTTATCCGATTTAAAATTAAATTTTTTTATTCAAAATTCAGTCTTAAAAAAACATTTTTTGTTTCCAATTTTTCAACTAAATCTCGAATAGTTGTCGATTCTAATAATTGTTTTAAATTGTTTCTTATTCCTTTAAATTGATCGTGTAATGGACAAGGACTTGTTTCCGAGCATTGTTTTAAACCTAATGCACAACCGTTAAAAATTTTATCTCCGTCAAATTCTTTTACAATATTCGCCAATGAATTATTCAAATTGGTTTCATTTAAATGAAAACCGCCTGTTGGTCCTTTTGTCGATTGCAATAAATCTTTTCTGGTCATTTCTTGTAAAATTTTCGCAATAAAATATTCAGGCGAATCAATTCCTTTTGCAACATCCTTGATGCTGATCTTGTTGCCGTCTTTTGTTTGTTGAGCTATAAAAGTCAACGCCCTAATTGCGTATTCACAAGTTTTTGATAACATTCCTTAATCTTTTTTTACACTACAAATATACGCTATATATTTAATAAAAGAGTAAAAAGTGTTTTATTAAAACTATAATTTATATCATGTTTTAAAAGGAAGGTTTATTTCCAGAACTCGTCGTTGTAATCGTCTTCAACTTTTTGATGTGATTCCTCTAATTTTAATCCAATAGCAGCAAAATCGTCTTCATTGATATATTCGTCCAAAAATGGAAACCATGCACGTTCTTCAAATCGGATATGATCATGAAGTTTTGTTGCAAAATCACTTAATAAATTTGTGTCAGGTTGTTTGGCAATTAATTCAATTAAACGTTCGATTTCGATATGTTCTGCCTTAATTTGTGTATTGTGTTGTTCGTCCGAAAAAGGAAAGATAATTTGTTCTTCTTCTTTGAAATGTTCTTTTAGATGACTTTTCCAAAAGTAATCGACATAAGTTGCCATGCGTTCTGGTTCAATGTTTTTATTTAAACCTTGTTGTATTTTCCAACTGCACAGTAAACCAAAATGATGATCTTTTGACAAAAGAACAATATGTTGATTTCGTTTCATAGTAATTGATTATGGTTAAATAATTAATTAAAATTACAAAATATTTCGAATAAAACACTGAATGAGTTAAGTTTATATGAAAAAGTTTAATTTAAAAAGAACTTCTGTTTCATTTGAGAAATTCTTGAACATTGATTAATTTTGAGGAATGAAAGCAAGTTTTGAACCTTATATTTTGAAATTCAAAAATCCAAGCGGTACTTCGCGCGGCGTTTTGACAGAGAAATTGACGTATCTTTTTACATTAGAAGAAGATGGAAAAGAATATGTTGGTGAATGTGGATTGTTTAAAGGGTTGAGTTTTGATGACCGCCCTGATTATGAAGAAAAATTGCAATGGGTTTGTGACAATATTGACTTAGGAGTTGATGAATTGTGGCGTGAATTGCGCGAATGGCCTTCGATTCAGTTTGGAGTAGAGCAGGCTTTTCAGAGTATGTTTGCGAATCGTTACAACGAAAATTATACAGATAAATTGAATCCTGATTTGTATGAATCAGCTTTTTCGACAGGTGATAAAGGTATTCAAACTAATGGTTTAATTTGGATGGGTTCGATTGATTTTATGCGCGAACAAATCAAAGAAAAATTAGCGATTGGTTTCAACTGTATCAAATTGAAGATTGGTGTTGATTGGGAAAATGAGCATAAGATTATTCAACAATTAAGACAAGACTTTTCTGCGGATCAATTAGAATTAAGAGTAGATGCGAATGGAGGTTTTACGTTTGAAGAAGCAAAAGTGGTCTTACAACAATTGGCAGAATTAAAAATACATTCGATTGAACAACCTATCAAAACTGGACAAATCGATTTGATGACGGAATTGTGTGCTACAACACCGACACCAATTGCGTTGGACGAAGAATTAATTGGAATTGTTCATCAAGAGGATAAATTCGAATTGTTAGAAAAAATCAAACCGCAATATATTATTCTAAAACCAAGTTTGGTTGGTGGAATCAGAGGTTCGTTGGAATGGATTAATGCGGCAGATACATACGAAATTCCGTTTTGGATAACGTCTGCTTTGGAAAGCAATATCGGTTTAAATGCTATTGCACAATGGACGGCGATTTTATACCCAGAAATGCCACAAGGATTGGGAACAGGAGGTTTGTTTACAAACAATTTTCCAAGTCGATTAGAATTAAGAGGAGAATATTTATTTCGAAACAAATTAGCATGAATAAAATAATTATCGCATTTTTTGCAACAATCGTTTTAATGAGTTGTCAAACGACAAAAAAAACAATTGATTTAGCTGCGATCCAAAAATATCAAACCGAATTGGCTACTTTTTATACTGATCCTAAAACGACGCCATTGGTAGACGAAGAAAAAACGAATTTCAAAGGAATTACATTTTTTCCGATCAGCGAAAAATATATAGTGAAAGCGAAATTTACGCCAATCAAAGATGGAAAGGTGATTCCGTTTCCTACTTCTGCGAAAAAAATCAAAAATTACAAAGAATACGGAACGGTAACGTTCATGTTGGATAATGTTGAACAAACGCTGACGGTTTATCAATCTTCACCAATTATGGAGAAATATGCAGACAGTTTGTTTTTACCTTTTATGGACGAAACAAACGGCGTGACGTCTTATGGAGGTGGACGTTATTTGGATTTGAGTACAAAGGATTTAGGTACAACAGCCAATGAAATTACGTTGGATTTTAATCAAGTGTATAATCCATATTGTGCATATAGCAAACATTACAATTGTCCCATTCCGCCAGCGAATAATGTGTTGGATATCGAAATTAATGCAGGTGTAAGTTATCATAAATAGAATGTTGTATTTAGATTTTTCTCAACCTAATTTTGATGTCAACGCTATTGAAGTTACCAACGAATTTGAACAATCCGTAAAAGATTTTTTGGTTGAATGGTTTTCTGATTCTGAGGTGATGATTGCGCATACTTCGGGGTCTACTGGAACTCCGAAAGAGATTATTTTAACCAAAAAAAATATGCGAAAAAGTGCGAATATGACGGGAAAATATTTGCATTTAGAGAAAGGAAATTCGGCTTTATTGGTGATGCCTGTTACTTATATTGCTGGAAAATTGATGTTGGTTCGTGCAGTAGAAATCGGATTGAAATTGATTTGTATGCAACCAACTTCGCATATTTCTTTGGATGAAATTAATCGTGGAATTTCGCAAAATTTTACCTCGATTGATTTTGTTGCGTTAACGCCTATGCAAGTCGAAAATTCGTTAGATTTTGTTTCAAGATGTCAGAAGTTAATCATAGGAGGAGCGCCTCTTTCGGTGAAAGTGAAACAAGAATTGTTTGCTTTTGAGAACGAAGTCTATGAAACGTATGCGATGACGGAGACGATTACGCATATTGCGTTTAAACAAGTTGCAAATCAAAAATATCCTAATGCAGAACAATTTTTTGAAGCGTTTGATGAGGTAAATATTTCGCAAGATGAACGCGGTTGTTTGGTGATTGATACGCCTTATGACGGTTTGCAAGTTGTAACGAATGATGTGGTTGAAATCATCGATCAACGTAAATTTAACTGGATTGGAAGAGCGGATAATGTGATTAATTCGGGTGGAATAAAATTATTTCCTGAACAAATAGAAAATAAGCTGAAATCGTTCATTAATTCTGATTTTTATATCACTTCAAAAACGGATGAATTATTAGGCCAGAAATTAATTTTAGTTGTGGAAGGAGAGGAGAGGAGCTTGGATTTTTCTTCCGCAGATTTAACTAAATACCAACAACCGAAAGAAATTGTTTTTATCGATCAATTTCCACGAACTGAAAGTGGAAAAGTAAAAAGACAACAGTTTTAGAACCGACCTATTTTTTATTTTGTTCGTGTATTTTACCTAAAAATAGCTTAATTTTAGCACTACTAAAAAACTTATACTGTGGATTACAATAAACTTTTTAATGATATTTTTTTCTTGATTCTTGACGACGAGATGGATGAGAATCAATATCCCATTTGGAAAAGTTTTTCGTTTATTCACAATCCGATTCAGCAATTAATTAAGGCACAAGATTTATTAAATCAGTTGCTACACGAATATCCAAAAGATAAAAAAGCACTTTTTCTGAAAGGAGTTGTTCAGCGCAATTTAAACTTCAACGAAGAGTCGATTTTGTATCTTTTAGAAGCAAAAAAGGAAGATTATTACTTGTATGCGGCGAATTTCTACATTGCCGAATATTATATTCATAAATTGAAATTTGAGGAAGCACAAAAGTATTTGAAAGAAATAGAAATTGTGTATCCTACCAATCAACGATTTCTTTTCTTATCAATTTTAGTGAGTTTGGAATTGTTTGAATTTGATGAAGCTAAACGATATTTGAATATTTTGTATCAATTGGTTGAGGATAAACAAGTTTTAGAATTATTGAGTAAAAATCTTCAGATCACAGAAGAAATTGTCTTGAAAACGACAAATCGATTGGTCTTAAAAAATTTCAAGTTGAGAAGTTTTAATTATAATCTTCAGCTCAAAACAAATTTGATTGCTTTTTATAAGAATTTCGCTGATATCGGGGTTAATTTTAATGGAATCAATTGCTTTATAATGGCACTTACCTTGAAGCAAATTACGTTGTATCCGACGTTTCATAATCTTGAAATTTATAATGTTCAAACGATTTTAGATTATATTGATGTTGATAAAAAAGGGATTCAAATGCGCTTAGAAGACATTGATTTTGACCATGATTTTGTCAAAAATTACCACGAATATTTAGAAGTCGAAATTCTATTGAAAGAAGATTAGTTTTTTTACTCAACTACATTTTTCTCAAGGAAATATTTTTGTTGTGATCTTGAATCGAGTTGAAGATGACTGAAGTAGTTTAGAATAATCTGAGATTCTTCGACAGGTTTAGAATGACAATAATGTCAAGTTGAGTTTATTTCAGTTTTGCATAAATAGATGAAGACTTTTCTATTGAAATGATAAATAGGTAACGTGAATAAAAGTGGACAATCAGAAAAAAAACTTTAATTTTGCTAAAATTTATAAGATGGAATTTGTTCAAGATAAGGAAGAAGTTTTTGATAACGTCGAGTTGTTTTTGGAAAGTCTAGAAGTTGGAACGGATGAAGAAAAAAAGAAATCGATTCAGTTAATCAAAAAATCAAAAACATTTTTGGTGATTGATGCGGACGAGGTGATGGTTTTTGCGCCAAGTACATTTATTGGAATTAAAGAAAATAACATTCAGCAGTTTACAGGGAAGTTATTGGAGCACGAAACCAATCCCATTCTAACGAAATTGTTCGGTTCTACACCAAAAATTGATAAAACTTTGGACGAATTATTTTTAGATTTTTGCGACGAAATAGAAGTTAATCGCAATGATGTTGGGATTTCCCGAGACTATTGGATTATAAAAGATATGTAAAAAAAGAGCTTTTCATCTACAACTGAAAAGCTCTTTTCTCTTAAAAGGCTAAAGAATAACATTGATTTTTGCTTTGCTAATAGGTTTTATTCCAGTCAAAGCACCATCAATTTCGCACTTCAACAAACCACTTCCTCCACCATAATGATGGATTTGCTTTATAGTAGGGAAATAAGTGCTTATCCATTCCTCCATTTTCTCTACCTCCGAAGCACCAATTCCACTACTGTATAATATTATTTGGACGTTGTTTGTTGATACGTATCCTTTCAATTCTTCTTGTGAGCAGGTACAAAATGCTTTCCAGTTTTCATTTTTGTTAATCACGCGTTCTAACGTGTCTACAATTTCTTTGTTTTTACCATAAACGGCGATTTGTACTTGCATATTAGATTAATTTTAAGGCAAAGTAACAACATAACGCATGGTCTAACATTGATTTACGATAAGAAATAAAAAGACATAAAAAAAAATCGTTCCAATTCGAAACGATTTCTATGTTTTATTGTTGATTTTCTAATTGTGCTAATCTTTCGGCAGCTAAATAAAATTCAGGATTCAACTGCAATGCTTTTTTGTATTCCTCTACAGCTTCGGCTTGTTTCTCAAATTTTTCTAGGATTGCGCCTTTGTTGTAGTATGATAAGAAATGATTTGGATTTAACTCGATTGATTGATTAAAATCGTTCAATGCATTTTCTAAATCATTCAAAACAAAATAAGTATTTCCTCTGTTGTAATACGACAAGAAATGTGGTTTCATTTCGATTACTTTCGAATAATCTTCGATTGCTTTATCCAATTGTTGTAATTGATCGTAGCAAAATGCACGATTGTGGTAACATGATTCGTAATCTGGATTAATTTCTAAAGCTTTATTGAAACATTCGATCGCCTCATCGTATTTGTTCAAATTCATCAATACATAACCTTTTTGATGATAAGCTACAAAACTTGCCGGATCAATCTCGATCACTTTATCAAAATTCTCAGCTGCTTTTGTTGGATTATATTGATTAAAATTTGCCATTCCTCTGTAGAAATAGAAGTTTGGATTTTTATCATCTAATTCAATTGCTTTATCAAAATCCTTGATTGCATCTGTATTTTGTTTCATGTAATATTGGCTCAATCCACGACCGAAATATGAATTTGCCACTTCTATTTGACGCTTAATCGATAATGTAAAATAATCAATCGCTTTTCTATACTGACCTTTGCGGAGATATTGACTCCCATCTTCATAAAAACTCATAGTTCAATATTACAACAAACTCTTTAAATTTTAAATAAAAAATTTTAGAAAAGTTTATCTTTACGCAAAACAACACACATGAAAATAGAACATTTAGGGATTGCCGTAAAAGATTTGGGATTATCGAACGAATTATTTGAAAAATTATTGGGAAAAGCACCGTACAAAGAAGAAGCAGTGGAGTCGGAAGGTGTGAGAACCTCTTTTTTTGAAGTAGGCGAATCGAAGATCGAATTGGTCGGTTCTGAAAAAAATGATAGTGCTATTGAAAAATATTTAGAAAAAAATCGCGAAGGAATTCACCATATTGCTTTTGGAGTAGATGATATCGAACTCGAAATAGAGCGTCTTAAAAATCAAGGGTTTACTTTTATTAACGAAACACCAAAATTGGGAGCAGATAATAAACGTATTGTTTTTTTGCATCCTAAAACAACAAATGGCGTATTGGTAGAGCTTTGCGAAGATGTAAAATAATTTTGAAGTTCAAAAAAATAGCTTTAATATTGCAAACGAATTAGGTGATAGCTTCCTTTTTATTGCTTAATTCTCTGGTCCTATAACTCAGTTGGTTAGAGTAGCTGACTCATAATCAGCAAGTCCTTGGTTCGAGCCCAAGTGGGACCACTTTATTGAAAATCAGACGTTTACAGTTGTGTAAGCGTCTTTTTTTTGACTTCATTTTAATCTATAAGTACAACATTTGTACAACAAATTATCTGATTCAAAGATAGTTATAATTTTCATTTGATTGCATTTTTAGTATATTTATAAAAATAATTCAAAACTAATCTAAAATGATCTTAGGAATAATTGATAAATATTTTACTGTAGCAGAAGATTTATATAGAATAAGAATATTGTCCAAAAATAATATTCAACGTTTCTTAATGTTGTTATATTTTCCTTTAATAATATCATCTTTAATACTTACTCAACCAAATCTTTCTCCATTAGTAATTTTAACTTTAGTAATATTCTCTTTTATTTTAATTATACCATCTATATATTATTTTACATTCTTTTTTTATAGAAATTTTAATTCTAATATTAAAAGTTTTCAATTTGAAAAAGGAGTTGATAATTTATCTACTGCTAATAGAATTGATTTTAAGCCTTGGAAAACTAATGATATTGATAATACATTTATTTTTAAACGTTCCGTTTTTTAGGGAAGATTACACACTACATTAGGTACTAATATTACAGTTTTAGAAAATGATTTTATTGATATCGAAGGGATTCGTTTTCATGGATGTACATTATGGACTGATTTTTCAATTTTTGGAGATCCAATGAAATATGGGATGATTTGTCAAAGTCAAATGAATGATTACAAATATATTAAACGTGATCCGTCTTATTCAAAAATGAGAACCATTGATGTTTATCAAATTCATAATAAGTCTATTGCATGGCTTGAGCAAAGTCTAAAAGATTCAATTGGTCTGAAAAACATTGTTATTACACATCATGCACCGAGTATAAAATCAGTTCCAAAAGAGTATATTTCTGATCCTGTTACGTCTGCTTATGCTTCAAATTTAGAAGATTTTATTATAGAATATCAACCAATGTATTGGATTCATGGACATATTCATACACCTTGCAGATACAAGATTGGTGATACTGAAATTATCTGTAATCCTCATGAATATATTGATGAAAAAGATAATGGTTTTATAAAAGAGTTGATGATAGAGTTATAAAATTAAGTTTACCATTTAGTAAATAATGTTTACTAAAATATATATTAAGTTTATATTTTAGTATATTTGATTATTATAATATACATTATATGTTAGATTTCACGACAATAAAAGATGTAAAAAACACAATTGGTGAGTGGTGTAAAAAAATGCGCAAAGCAGAAAATTTAACACAACAAGAATTAGCTGATGAACTAGCTCTTTCTCGCTTAACAATTGCTAAACTTGAAAATGGAGATAATCCTACACTAGAAACTCTTTTGAAAGTGTTACAGTATTTTGATGAAATGAAATCGATCAATCAATTTATTTCTGATAAAATTGAAAGTTTAGAAAATAATCAATCCATGTATTAACTATGGCAAAGAATCAAATCATTTCGATAAATTTTCAAGAAATTGAAATCGGTAAAATAGGTTACGACGAAAACCAAAGAAAATCATCATTCCAATACAATCCTGATTTTTTGGAAAGTAATAACTACAAAAAGATATTTCCTTACGTTATCCGCAGAACGCCTAACGTACAAGTATTTTCTGAATTTGAGGGAGAAACATTTCGTGGTTTACCTCCTATGATTGCTGATTCTTTACCTGATTTTTTCGGTAATATTGTCTTTAAAGAATGGTTAGAAGCAACTCAAAAAGAAATGAATGCTATTACTCCTTTAGAACAACTAACATATGTTGGGAAAAGAGGAATGGGAGCTTTAGAATTTTCACCTGCGAAAGAAATTAAATCAAATCAGAGTATTGATGTAGAAGAAATAACGGAAGTAGTAAAGAAAGTGCTCGATTTAAAAACTTCAACAGAAGAAAAAGGATTAAGTGATATCGCTTTACTGAACATCTTTAAAATTGGAACTTCAGCGGGTGGCGCACGCCCTAAAATTTTAGTTTCAGAACATAAAAAAACAGGACGTCTAATTCCTGGTGATTTAGAAACATCAGACAAATACAATCATTATTTAATTAAACTTTCTGTAGACGAAGATCAAGGCTATTCAAAAGAAAAAATAGAGTACATCTATTATCAAATTGCAACTTCTATAGGAATTGAAATGATGCCTTCTAAGTTGATTGATGATAAACATTTTGCAACATCAAGATTTGATCGTCAAAATGGAAAAAAACAGCATATTTTAACTGCATCTGGAATGACAGGATGGGATTTTAAAAAGCCTGAAAACTCAACTTATGAAAATCTTTTTAAACTTGCTTTTGATTTAAAACTTTCGCACAAAAACATTCAGCAATTGTTTAAACGACTGGTTTTTAATCTTGTCTTTTTCAATATCGATGACCATTTAAAGAATTTCTCATTCATTTATGATGCTGATAAAGATCGTTGGAATTTAGCTCCCGCCTATGATTTAACTTATCCATTAGACGCTTTAAAAAACTACCTAAGAATTTCAAGAGCGATGTCTATTAATGGAAAAAGGACTGAGATTAATCGAGATGATTTAATGAAAATAGCTGAATTATTTACAATTAAAGACGCTAACGGAATTATTGATGAAGTTATAAACTCTACAAATCAATTCAGAATTCTATCTAAAGAACAAGATATTCCTGAAAAAGTAATTGATAAAATTGAATCTGAGTTTTTAAAGTTTTAATCAAAAAACTTCTGCTAAAAATAATCATTATGTTATGTCAATTATTTTTAGGTTAAATTGGTTGATTTTTAATAATTACCGTTTTAAATAAATTAATTCTAAAAATCCTTCTGTAAGGTGCATTTTGTCGTTAAATATAAATATTCAAAGCGGTCAATTTTTATAATTGATTAAACTCAAAATTGTAAGTGAATAAATCGATATTTTCTTTAGATTTTAGATCAGAAATATATGTAAATCGTCAGCAAAAAGTTTATTAATATCAATAATACATTTTAAATTCACTATTTCACACCATTTTTTTTAGCCCAATTCTAAATAAGAAAATCATCATTCTTATAAAATAGATTTGACTTTTAAAACGTATAATTATGAGTCAAATACAGATTTTGTTGGTTTATAATTGAAAGAATAAACTCAATAAAAATGAAGAATCATTAATTCAGATTTGCTGTTATCAGAATGGAAAGAGAACATATTTTTCGATAGGTCAATTATGTTTAATAAAGTATAATGTTAATAAACCATAATTTATTTCATTTTAATCAAATTAAGGATTATAAATATTATAATAAAAATACAACACTATTATATTGTAATTGAATTTGTTGTGAAAAACATTAAAATTCTTTTATTTTTAACTTGTTTTTTATGTTTTAGATTTTATATATTTGCATTCAAAATAAAAGGTATTATTCTTTTTATTTTTGGTCCTATAACTCAGTTGGTTAGAGTAGCTGACTCATAATCAGCAAGTCGTTGGTTCGAGCCCAACTGGGACCACAAAAGCACCTTTTTAAAGGTGCTTTTTTTATGTCTATAATTTTTAATTTTATTTATAATTTATTGTAAATAAAGTTTTTATGTTTTTTTTTAGTAAGCTTGAAAGACTTTCTTCAATAAGGTAATCCCAATTTATTTTTTTATTTCATTTAACGATGAGCCGATTATTTTGATTAATTGGCTCAAAAAAGTATGAATTATGAGCCGATTAGTAGTTTTTGAGGTTTCAGATATATGTATTTTACGATGTGAATGAGACTAAGACTAAGTATGAGGTTCTGAAACGAGT